>CAYLSF010000609.1:0-4999 GCA_964385675.1 uncultured Saprospiraceae bacterium | reverse complement strand
CGATAGTGTATATATTATTGTCGATTGGCTTGTTAATTTCTTGTGGAAGTCCAGAAAAAGAATCAGAAACGGATAATTCTATGGATATTATAAATCCAACTAATAAAGTTTTATTAAGTTCCGACATCAAATGGGAAAAATTAAATCCAGCAAGAGGAGACCAAAGCCCACAAGCAGGAACAATTTGGGGAGATCGAAGAGGAAAAGTGCCAACAGGTTTTTTAGCAAAATTTGTAAACGGATTTTCTTCACCGCCGCATATTCATAATGTTACTTACAGGGCGGTTGTGATTAAAGGATTGGTACACAACGATGATCCAAATGCCGAAAATATGTGGATGAAACCGGGTTCATTTTGGACACAACCTGTTGGCGAATCGCATATCACTTCTGCAAAAGGAGAAGAAAATATTGCTTTAGTAGAAATAGACAATGGCCCTTATCTTGTGAAACCAACAAGTGAAGCATTTGACAATGGAGAAAGACCGATAAATATAGAGGCTTCGAATATAATTTGGTTAAATCATGAAAAGACAACATGGGTTGATTCAAATAGCGAGGGCGAAATAAGCTTTCTTTTAGATAATAAAGAACTGAAAAGCCTTTTTATCAAACTGCCGAAAGGCTATAATGGAGAAATTGAAACCGAAGGAAGCACTTTACACTCTGTTGTAATTAAGGGAGAATTAAATTACCTCATGCCCCAAAATAAAGAATCTAAGACGCTAGATATTGGAAGTTATTTTGGTTCAACGGATAAGGCAATCCATACCGTTACCAATAAAACCGACAAGGAAGTTATATTGTATGTAAGAACCAATGGGAAAGTAAAGGTGAAATAGAGCTAATTGCTGCTAAAGTGTATATGCCTATACTGACTAAATGCCACCTATACACGAACGGTTGTACAATATTTGATAAAATGAATCGAATACTTATAATTTTAGGGATATTGATAATACTAATTAGTTGTAAATCAATTACGAATGTCAATCAATCTGAGGTTATAATGTCAGATAATTCAATCAATCTCTATGCTTTTATTGGAGAAAAAATTTCCGTAATTGAATTTGACCCTAATGAGAATAATACTTGCGTTCAAATTGACTCTATAACTGGAGACACAATTCAAGAAGTAGGCTACTATATTATAGATAATGGATTCAAAAGCAGATATAGAGTTATGAAAAATGTGTTCAATCATTTAGAAACAGACATGATAGAATTTATTGCTTATGACCACTATGGTCGACCAAAATTTGAGAATTATAAAAATGTGATTCTATACATATCATTGGATAAAGAAAATGGAAATTATTATCACCAGAAATATTTATTTGATCCAGTCAAAAAGACAAAGATGGGAACTTGGGAGGGATTAAAAGGGGAGAGTATTGAAAAACTATTTAACGAAAAGAAGGACAGAGTTTTAACAACTCGTGGATTATTTGATGAATAAGGAAACGTCGTACAATAGTGTAAATAGTTGCTATGCAGGGCTACTATATTTAGTAAAGTCATCGTCCGCAAGAAAAAAAGAAATCATGAAACTAACGATAAATGGGATACTAATCAAATCAATATTTCTGATAGGAATTAGCTTAATGGTTGGTTGTAAAAAACAAGAAGTCGAAGGTATTAAAATAGGTGATACGCTTGTAGTTCATTAAACACAAACCCAAAATCAAGAATTAATTAAAGCAATTCAAAAAACTATAAAATTAGATAAGTCAGGGTTGGATAAATTAGTGGATTTTGAATGTGGAGATGGTGCGGGATGTTATGATTTAGGATTTATTTTGTCGCAAATAATATATAAAATTGGAGAAGATAAATTCCTGAAATTGGTTAGTCAAGTCGAACCAAATAAAATAAATGGACTTAAAAGCTTAATAAGTATTGGGCTTGAATATGGAGATAATGACAATGACGGAGAAATGGATAACAAGAAAATCGAATTGGAATTTCCAAATTTAAATAGTATTCTAAACAGATAATTTGAGTTTAAATAATGAAAAAAATCTAGTGGTTACCCTATCATGAAAACCGAAATAATCTACAAAAACGAAGAACGTCACTTTGAGCATAAAAACTATTTAGCAATAGGCGATGCTTACCTTAATGGAATAAGAGTTAGAGGGAGAAGTTTGGTGGGGAGTGAGGTTATTCTGACAATGGAGAATAGATTGGAATGGTGAGAAATATTAATGGTCATTCTGAGAATTAAAAAGTAAAATTTCTATAAAAAAGGTGGCGTAAAAGTCTTTCTAGAACGCCGCCTCTTAATCTCTTTAAACCTAAACTCCATCTCTAATTATCTTCTGATAGGCAATAATACCACTTAATGCTGTACCTGGAATACCTTGACCAGGGTAAGTTGTATCTCCACAAATATAAGCCCCTTTTCCATCTAAGCGTGCGTCAAGCATTTGCCACGGTTTAATGTGTAAATATTGTGGATAGCCACCTACAAATCCATATTTCCTATAGATCCAATCTTCCCAAGAAGAGGGCATATAAGCATGATGATAAATGATATCTTCTCTTTTTAGAAATCCTTTTTGTTCAAGGGTTTGAAATACAATATCTTCAATCAATGATTTATCAAAAGTATAATTGACTTTAGGGTTATGAATATGTGTACTAATATTAGCCACATATTGATTTTCAGCAGGACAGCGGGATGTGTCTGTGGGATGGTTTAAGCTCAAAAAAATACTATTAGAATTACAATAGGGTAGTGGCTGATCTAAATGAATTTGGTGATGGATACAATCAAAAACTCGTTCAGACTTAAAACCAATGCCCATACCAAAGGCACTTACTAATTTCTCTGAAGGCATTACAGAAGATTGATATTTTTTTTGTAGCTTATTAGAGGCGAAAATATCCAATGTATTATTAATTGGAATACCTGAGATAATTTTATTGGTTTTGACTGTTTTTCCTTCTCCTTTCCGATTCAATTGTATTTCATAATGCCCGTTGATAGGCGTTATATTTGATGCTCCTACTCGTAATAATACTTTGCCACCTTTGGCTTCTATAAAATCGCATATAGGCTGTACTAAGTTAATGAGTCCCCCTTTCACATAGTAATTTCCAAAATTGGTATAACATAACGCCGTACAACCAAAAGGTACATTAACCTCTTCAAGGAAGTTTTGAGCAGTGATTAATAATTGCTCATTTATAAATTCCACAAACCGTTGATTATCCAATAGATTAAATCGTTTTAAGAGCGATTTCATAGAGGTAAAAGCCGTAAAAGCAAAAGGAATTTGACCCCATCTAAAATTTTGAATCATAGGAATAAGATCACTAAATTTTGAAGGGGGAAAAGAAAGCTGTTGAAGCGAAGTATTCCAAACCGTTTGACTAATCTTAAAACAATACTCCCAAAAGGTACGTTGGTTTTTCTTTCCAAAAACACGTTCTGCTTCAGTAATCCATTGGTTTAAATCTTTATATCGAGTTATAATTGTACCGTCTTTGAGATGAACTTGCATAGGTGTCTGGAGTTCAAGTGCATCAATTTGAATACCTGTTTTATCCAACATATACTTTAAAGGCATATTATCATCTAGCCCAACTAATGTAGTTGCGCCTGCTTCAAAAATAAAACCTTTCCGATAATAAGAACTGACACAACCTCCAGGCAAATAATTTTGTTCTAATACTAGCACTTTATATCCATCATTTGCCAACAATGCAGCTGCAGTCAAACTAGCCATTCCAGAACCAATGACGATAATTTGCCATTTTTTGTTTAATATTAGGTCTAAATTTTTCACGATTTGTTAAACAAAATAAAAGAAGACTATGTTTAGTCGTTGGAATAAATTAAAAGCTTATTTATTGTTAATAGTACTTAAATCAGTTACTTACAATTCATTTTTTTTGAAAAAGTATCAAGATGATGAAATGTATAGTTTAAGACAAATTTTGTTTGGGTGTGAACAGTTTTTTATACAATATGCTTTACGTTAGACTAACTCAAACTGATAATTTTTTTACATATAAACACTTTCAACTATGTTAAAAGATAATGATATAACACTTAATGTAAATGGTGTACAAGATGATGAACTTATAGATTATTATGGAGATGCCCATATAAGTTCTTCTATGGATACGCCATTAAGGGCTGATGCTTTCGAATTAAGTGATGATGAAAAAATGAATAAAATTGAATTCCATTTTGAGAAAATTATGGAAGCGTTGGGATTAGATTTGACAGATGACTCCCTAAAAGGGACACCTCGAAGAATGGCTAAAATGTATGTAAAGGAAATCTTTAGCGGGTTGAATCCTGATAATATGCCCAAAATCGCGATGTTTGAAAATCGCTATCGTTATGATAAGATGTTAGTGGAAAAGGATATCTCAATATATTCTACTTGTGAGCATCATTTCTTGCCAATTTATGGAAAAGCTCATATCGCTTACATATCGAATGGAAAAGTAATTGGATTATCTAAACTGAATAGAATCGCTCAGTATTATGCAAAACGTCCGCAAGTGCAAGAACGCTTGACGATGCAAATTGCAAACGCATTAAAATTTATTTTAGAAACAGACGATGTAGCTGTCTATATTGATGCTCAACACATGTGTGTACAATCTAGAGGTGTAGAAGATACGCAAAGTAGTACGGTAACCTTCGAGTACTCTGGTAAATTCTTGAATGAAACAACTCGTACAGAGTTTTTAACAGCAATTGGTAAATAACTAATGCGGCTAGTGCGAATTAGTCTATGGTTTTTTAGATGCTAATTTGTTTTTAAGATTAGAAATAGTCTTCTTATTTATGTCTTAGCATACTAGAATCTTACTAAATAAATTAGGAGGTTGAGATAATAAAAGGCAAAATGTGTTATTTTAATGATTAGAAAAAGGAAGGGGAAACACCGCAAGGATGTTTCCCCTAATTTTTAAACCCATTTCTTGTTTAAAGTTTCAATATATGTATATTTTTATTATAAATAAAGAATTACAT
>CAYLSF010000608.1:0-5000 GCA_964385675.1 uncultured Saprospiraceae bacterium | reverse complement strand
TAAATGTACATTTTGACTAACCTTTTTGAAAATAGACGAACCAAAAAATCGGCTCGTAGTGGTTCTACGGGACTGTTTTTTGGTGAAGTATTCCCGATAACTATCGGGATTAAAAAAGGTCAGTCAAAATGGATAATTTATTATTTTAATTTACCTAAATATCCTAAGCACTTTTAGGATTTGTTGAAATGCAAAATTTCTTATGAAAAACTATTACAACCCAATACTACTGCTGTGTTGTTTACTCATCAGTATTGGAGGATTGGCACAGCAAAAATTTACGTTAAGTGGTTCTGTAAAAGATGGGAAAGCTGGGGAAACTTTAATTGGTGCTACGGTTTATGCGAATGAGATAGGCATCGGAACATCAACTAATGAATATGGATTTTACTCACTGAGTATTCCGGCTAAAGATTCTGTGACTGTCCGATTTAGTTTTATTGGTTTTGATGATCAAGTTAAGATCGTCTTTTTGAATAAGGATGTACAGTTAGATGTTGAATTATCATCGGGAGAAACATTAGATGAAATTTTAGTATCGGCAGAGTCTGTAAAAGAAGAATTAAATAGCACACAAACTTCCGTAACCAAACTCACAATGCGAGAAGCTAAATTATTGCCTGCATTATTTGGGGAGGTGGATATTATCAAAACCCTTCAGTTGAAACCAGGAATTAATTCTGGTGGTGAGGGAACATCTGGTGTATTTGTGAGAGGGGGAAGTCAAGACCAAAATTTATTTTTATTAGATGAAGCAGTTGTTTATAATCCTTCGCATTTGTTTGGTTTGTTTAGTACGTTCAATTCAGATGCAGTAAAAGATGTAAAGCTATATAAAGGCGGGTTTCCTGCTCAATACGGTGGTCGCTTATCCTCTGTTTTAGATATTCGATTGAATGATGGAAATCGTAAGAAGTTTTCTGGAGCAGGCGGATTAGGATTAATTGCATCTCGGTTGACCTTAGAAGGACCTATAGAAAAAGATAAATCTTCTTTTGTCGTTTCTGGACGCAGAACGTATGTGGATTTAATCACTGAGGCTATTAATAGTTCACAATCGGATAATGAAGATTTTAATCAAATTCCTGCTTACTTTTTCTATGATTTAAATGCAAAAGTCAATTACGATATTACAGAGAAGGATAAGATTTATTTGAGTGGTTATTTAGGAAGAGATCAATTTAATTTTAATAATGATGATTTCAATTTTAGGTTTAATTGGGGAAATGCAACCGCTACGGCTAGATGGAATCACATTTTTAATCCTAAGTTATTTATGAATGCTACGGTAACTTTCTCTGATTATCAATACGAAATCAGAAATGAGTTTAGCATCTTCTCTTTTGAATTGGGATCTGATGTACAAGACTATACAGGAAAGATTGACTTTAGTTATCAGCCAAATCCTCAGCATTCTATTCGCTTTGGAGCAAGTGCTACCTATCATGAGTTTGAAATTGGGCGATTAAGGGCTGGAAGTGATGATGGTGCGATTTCTTTTAATGCAGGTCAAAGTTTATTTGGAAACCAATATGGCTTATACGTAAATGATGAATACGAAGCGAGTGAAGATTTAAAAATCAATGCAGGATTACGTCTTTCTGGATTTAGTTTTGAAGATGAATTTTTTACAACGTTAGAACCTCGCTTTTCTTTAAAATATAGCTTAAGCGATAATGTTTCTTTAAAAACGAGTTATGCTCGAATGGCTCAGTATCAGCACTTAGTCTCGAATTCTGCAGCAGCTTTGCCCACAGATATTTGGTATCCTTCTACCGCAGGTGTTCAACCTGAAATTTCTGATCAAGTCGTTGGTGGTATTTCTTATGCGATTAATGAGGATTGGATTTTGACCAACGAAGTATTTTACAAATGGTTAGATAATCAAATTGACTTCAAGCCTGGTGCCAATTTATTTGTCAATGATAATTTAGAAGACGAGTTCGTTTTTGGAAAAGGATGGAGTTACGGAAATGAATTTTATTTAGAAAAGAAAAGAGGAAAATTGACAGGTTGGGTTGGTTATACGCTATCGTATAGTTGGCGTCAGTTTGATGATATTTTAGATGGGCGTAGATTTCCATATCGCTTTGATAGACGGCATGATATTTCAGTAGTGGCATTATATCAATTGAATAAAAAATGGAGTTTCAGTGCTTCTTGGGTTTACAACACGGGTAATGCAGTCTCTATTCCTCAATCCTTATTCTTATCACAGGATATTGATGGCACGAATTTCCAAATCATTCCTGTTTATTCCGATAGAAATAGTTTTAGAATTCCTGCATATCACCGGTTGGATTTAGGGGTCGTATATAACATGGAACATCGTTGGGGTAAGTCCGATTTGACGTTAAGTATTTACAATGCTTACGATCGTCGAAATGTCTATTTCATTTATATTGATAGCAATCAAGATGAAATAACGGAGACTAGCGATGGAGAAAACCGGCCTTTAGAGTTAACCGATACACCAAATCTAAGATTTGAAGCCAAACAGGTTTCTCTATTTCCAATTTTACCATCTTTGACTTGGAATTTTAAGTTTTAGAAAATGGTGATTGGTGATTAATAATTGCTAAAAAAGTATATAATAAATGCACAAGAAAGTATTTTAGGCAAATGCACGAGAAAGTTTATTTTGAAATAAAATATACTTTGTGTTTTCTGTGTCTTCTCTGCGTTCTCTGTGTCCATCTAAAAAAAAATGAATTTTATAAAATATAGTATATATATCCTTTTAATTACGGCTAGTATAATGGCTTGTAACTTAGAACGACAAATAGATTTAGAAATCCCTGAAGCACCAAGAGAATTAGTAATTGAATGTTATTTGGAACCTGGTCAACCAATGTATGCCTTAGTGCTAGAGTCGCAGGGATTCTTTGATACTTTAGGAGCAACAAATAATCCTATTGTACAAGGGGCTACTGTTATTATTTCTCATAATGGACAATCGGATACCTTAAATCCAGGGATTTTTACAGATGGTCAAAAAATCTATAATTATGGGAACAATAATGCGATTGTACCTGCTGATTTTACATCAGAATTTAGCCTTGAAGTAACAGACGCTACGGGGCGACGTGCAACGGCTACAACACGGATTATGCCTCAAGTGCCTTTAGATTCTATTACGTATGAGTTTTTATCTGATAGTACGGCTGTTGTATTGACCTATAATCAAGATGATCCCAACGTGCCTAATTTTTATAGAAGATTGACGCATCGGACGGAATATATTCCTGATAGTTTGCAGCTAGACTTTTTTATTGATGATAATATCACAAGTGATGGACAAACCATAGTAGGAGGACCTCCAATTTTTGAAGTAAATGATACGCTTATCATTACGCTATTTCATATTACAGAGGAGTTTTACGATTACATCAATACTCGACAAATTTCAGTGGAATCTAATGGTAATCCATTTGCAACCCCTGGTGTGATTGTCGATAATGTGGAGGGAGGAATTGGGATTTTTACGGGATATTCTAGGTATCAAGAACAGATTATTTTGGAGTAAATTGAGTAATCAACGGGTGACTTAAAGTCACTCGTTGATTGCTTTTAGATTATAATTCAATCACCTCTCCCTTATTCCCCACAAAGACAATAACAAACGCTTTTAGATGCTCTAATTGTTTTAGATAATCACTATGTTTTAAATAGGCTTTGAGTTGCTCAATGGCAGCCTTCTTAATAGTTTCCGCTTTTGAAGCATCCTGCTTTCGGACATATTTAAACTCAATTACAAACTGAAATTTCGGCTCAAAAGGTGGACGTTTAAGGAGTAATAAATCCAAGTATCCTTTGGTAGTCTCGCTTTTCTTTACCTCTAATTCATTTTTGATATGGAATATTTTGGACGTGTAAAGTGCTGCCGTAAAGATGGTTTTAAGATGTTTTTCATTGAAATTCTGCTTATCTCTCGTTGACAATTCTTGCAATATGGCTTCGGTATATTTAACCAAAGGCTTTATATTACCATTTTTGGCGAGTTCAAATATTTTACTTTTGATATTAACACCCTCTATATCTTCTACACGAGTCTGTTCCAAAATGATTTGATAAAAATATTGAAAGTATAATTGTTTAATCACATAATTAGGCATTCTAAAAATGATAACATCAAATTGATTATCCCAAATCGTAATCACCCCTTGATAGAATAACAAACTGATAAAATCTGGAATGGTAAACCCTTTTTCTAAGTTGTAAAGCGTTACTAAGCTAGAGGTTAACTGTTTTGTTTTAACCAGTTTATCCAAATAGATTAAATGCTCTTTTTCCTTTTCTTTTATCTTGAAGGACGTTCGAATTTTATTATAATCACTCGCAATATTTGGGTCCAGTAAATCCGTTGGGTAGTTGCCATTGGTCAAAAATTTATGAGCAAAATAAAGCACCATATTGGAGTTGTAAACTCGGTGCTTCGCTTCAGGGCTAAATTTATATCCATTGTACCAATCTCGCATTTGCGTTAAAATGGTATCTAAATCATTATCGGGAATATGAATGGTTTTTAAAATTTCTACGACTTCATGTTCCCTAAATCCAAGCATTTCATTTAGGCTAGGTTCTAACGAAATATTAGTAGAAATATTAAAACCACTCGTTAAGCTATCTAAGGTTATAGGTGAAATTCCTGTTACAAATAATCGATCAATAATACCCTTTTGCGTGCCAACTTTGATAGACTCGTAAAACTTTCGTACAAAACCATTACGACCAACTACTCGTACATATTCATCAAACCGAAAAGATAAAATTTCATTGGCAAAATGATCATATTCATCTATCAAAAGATAGACTTGATGAGGGGTTTGCGTTTTGACTTGAATGATAACATCTTGAATAAGAGCAGTTGGTGTTGTTAAAGTCTTAATTCGCTCAATATCTTTACTATTAAAAAAAGCAGGATAGTCACCATAGAATTCTTCAATACCAATCCGAACATTATGTGTAAATCCTTCATAAGTTGCCTCAAAAGAAGAGGT
>CAYLSF010000607.1:0-5015 GCA_964385675.1 uncultured Saprospiraceae bacterium | reverse complement strand
AAACTCTTGATTAGTGATTGGCTACTTGATTGATACAAAACATAATTATTCATTATAATTTAAAAGAATGATAGTCAATAATTGACTTTTAGTAGTAACTATTCGTTACTCGAAAGTCGTCCCGATAGCTTCCCGATAGTTATCGGGAGGGAGTCAATTGTCGAAAGTCGAAAGTCGAAACATGAAAACACAAATAACTACTTTACTATTTTTAGCATTTAGTTTCACTACAATTGTAGGGCAAAACATCAATGTAACGCCTGCACAAATTAATTTCAATTTAGAACCAGGAGAAACAACGGCTACCGAAATTGTTATCAAAAATACAGGAGATAGTCCAATGAAAGTCAGTTTATCTATGGGCGATTGGACCATGAAGGCGAATGGAGAAGCAACGTATCATCCTGTAAATTCTACCAGTCATTCTTGTGCGGATTGGATTACGTTAAGTTCAAATTTAGTTGAACTCAATCCAAATGAATCTAAAAAAGTTAAATTGACAATGAATGTGCCTACAGGCAATGTACAAACTCGCTGGACGGTCATTTACATTAATGAAGCAGAAGAACAAGTAGCTTTAGCTGCTGTCGATAAGAGTCTAAGGGTGGGTACTGAATTGGTTACAAGAGTGGGCATTCCTGTTTATCAATCTCCTCGCAAAAGTGGTACTTATAAGGCAAGCGTTTCTAATCTAAAAGAAATTGGACAAAAAGACGGAAAGCGTCAATTTAAAGTCAACATTACCAATAAAGGTGATAAAGTCATCAAAGGAAAGATTTTCGTTACCCTGTCCAATATTCAAACAGGAGAAGAAATAGAAGCCCCGATTCACAAAATGACTGTTCTGCCTGGCTTAAAACGAGAATTTATATTTAGCTTACCGTCTTCTGTTCCTAAAGGAACTTACGCCTTAGCCACCGTTTTAGACTATCATCCTGATGAAGATTTAGAGGGAAGTCAAATTCAAATTGATGTGAAATGATGGAATGTGCGACTTTCGACAATCGACTTTTGACTTTCGATAGCTTCCCGATAGTTATCGGGAGGTATTCGACTTTCGATAATTTGAGAATACAATCTCTGGACTTAATTGTATCTTTTTTATTATTGATGTTTTTGAGTTCATTTGCCTATGGTAATCCTGTAGATACGGTTTGGTATTCTTCTGATAGACAAAAGATTAAGCTGATTTACCAATATAAAATCGTTAAAGGTCATAAACTTAAACATGGTTTCTATCAGCGATTTTTTAAGAATGGAAAGATTCGGCAAAAAGGTTATTATAGTCATAATCAACAAGATAGAAATTGGATTTATTACTATCGAAATGGCAAAATTGAAAAAATTGTAAATTATGATTACAATCAGAAATTAGGGGAGTTTTTACAATTCTATACCAATGGACAGATAAGACAGAAAGGTTTTTATGTTAAAGACAAGTTAGATGGATTTTTATCTACTTACTTTCCAGATAGCACATTAAAGGAAAAAACATTTTATACGGAAGGCATAAAAGAAGGAGAGAGCAGCCTATACTACCCTAGCGGCAAGATTCAAACTAAGTCATTTTATAAAAATGATACCTTAAATGGTGTATGGGAAACCTATTTTGAAAATGGTCAACTACACCAAAAAGGCATGAAAAAAGGTATTCGTTTTAATGGACTTTTTAAAGCCTATCATAAAAATGGAGCGTTAGCTAAAGAACTTCAGTATATTGACTTCCAGCTTGATGGTGCTTTTAAAACCTATTACCCCAATGGAAATTTGAAAATTTCGGCGTCTTATGAGCAAGATAAGTTACACGGAAAATGGATAACGTATTTTGAAGACAAAAGCATCAAAGAACAAGCGACGTACAATCAAGGGAAACTCGAAGGGGAATGGAAAGCCTATCATGGTAATGGTAATTTAAAAGAAATTGGGCAATATTCTAATGGAAAAAAAACGGGAGAATGGATAACTTATCATGATAATCAAACTATTTACACCAAAGGTGTTTATCAAGATGACTTATATGAAGGGGAATGGAAAGTTTATTATTCTAATAATGCTTTAAAGCAAGTCGGACAATATGAAAAAGGTCTAGCCAAAGGAGAATGGATTTTTTATTATCCGTCTCAAGAAGTCGCTCAAAAGGGAAGTTACATAGCTGATAAACAAGAGGGTTTATGGCAATATTATAAAACAGGAGATTATCTCTATATGACAGGAGAGTACTTAAATGGAGAGTACCATGGTTGGGTGAAATTTTACGATCCGCAAGGGAATATCACTCGAAAAGGTGAATTTAAAAATGGGGTGAGGGTCGATTGACGCAATAGGCTATGGGTAGTTAGCAGTATTTTCTACTAAAACATAAAAAGTCGCTTCTAGGCTCAGAAGTGACTTTTTATGTTTATTGAAAGCTCAATAGTTGCTATTCAGAAATCAGACTGCTTTGCTGTCAGACTAAAAATACTTAGAAAAATGGTAATCTGACTTCTGACAATGAAATGGTCTGACCTCTGTCCTCTTCTGAATAGTTACTTTCTCATATATTCCAGAGAAGGACCTGGGCGGCCAACAAAACAAGATTTTGTAAATCCATATTTTTGAATGATGCGTTTAGCTTGTCTAGCTTCCTTACGGTTTGGAAATGCTTTTAAAGCATGATTTCCGTCCATCAATATAAATTGTGTTCCTTTAGCTTTAATAGTTAGATTTCTTGGATTGAAACTCACACAATCTTCATTTGAATATTTACCCTGCGGTGCCTTTCCATTAACTCTTAAATATTCAAAAGAAGGGTCAGGACGACCAACAAAACAACTAGAGTTAATTTTATAAAATTTAATAATTCTTAATGCTTTATACGCCTCATCTTTTTTGTTACCAAAGTCAAATACATAGTGATTGCCGTCTACAATTTTATAGCGTCCACCAATGAAAGCTACTTTAGCTGTTGCATGATTAAAAGAAACACAATCTTCTTTAGGGGTTGGCGTTTTAGCTTGTTTGTTCATAAAGATATTTCCTGTCTGAATCCCTTTACAAGTCACTACAAAAAATCCATTTCCTGTTGTATAAGGTTGATAGCCTCTTGCTCTTGAAGTTACTTTATAACGACCTGCTGGTAATTCTACTTTATAACGACCATTTGCGTCAGAACGCACAGTTTTGTTCACTCGACCATTTTCACTTGCAAATTTGATAACTGCCCCAGTTATTTTTTCGCTATAATTTGCTTTATTAGCGACCATTCCTGTAAAGCCACAATTTGACTGCTTTTGTTTAAAATAATATGTATCTCGTCTTGGTTTTCTACTATCAGTATATTTAGTCTGAACAATTACACATAATTCTTGTCCTGCTTTGGCTATACTCAATCTCCGTTTTGCAAATCCTTGATCGTACAGGGCAATATAACCATTTCCAGAACGACTCATTCTTGTCTTTTTCCAGTCACAGTCCTTTGGATGACATTTCCCGAAAGCATGAAATGTAGTACTGTTTGCACTAATGATTACTTTAGTAATTCCTCTTGTATTTTGGTCTTTGTTTAACCAAGTCCCATCAAGGGCAAAGGCGTTAGAAAACCCTAAAAAGGATAAGGCAACTAATAAAAATAATGTTGCTGTTGTTTTGATCATTGAATGTCTCATAGTTTTAATTCTTGTTTTAAATTTTATAAAAAGTGTTCTTGTTTTATTGATACACTTTGATGGACATTCAATGGAATAGGTAACCAAACTATCTAAATTTTTTTCAAAAAATCTGATTTTTCTTTTGAGCTATTGATTATAAATACTTTTTTATCAACAGGTAACACTTTCAATTTTTTAAGAATATTTGGAGTGCGAGTTTTGTTATAAAAAAGGATATAATGATAAAATTCCCAGCTCCATCGCTCAGGGCAACCTTTCGTCATTGTTGGGCGGGACTGACCATAATATTGTAAGGTTCTTTTAATCACTCGATACAGACACAACCAAGTTGGCATTTTTAAAAAGATAACCGTATCCGCTACTTTAAGTCGCATATCCATTGTTCCACCATAATTTCCATCCATAACCCATGTAGGTCTTTTCATGATTTCCTTTACGACGGTTTCCCACTCTTCTGTCTCTGTTTTCACCCAATTCGGTTTCCAATAAGCTTGATCTAGATGAATAACAGGTACATTTAACTTTTTAGACAGTTCTAAAGCTAAAGTTGATTTTCCCGAACCACCACAACCAAGAATTAGTATTTTTTGCATAAAAATTGACTTTACGCCTTAAGATATGAATTAAGTATAATCTTATATTTCAAATTATAGTTCAATTTTACTAAATTCGTTTGTCAAGATATTTAATTGTAGTTATAAGTTGCCTAGTTACTTATTTGTTTGATTACTCAATAACCAAGTAACCGATTAACCAATAACCACATCCAAATTAAAAGCAGAAAAACGTAAAACCATGACTTTATTATTAATTGATTTATTCGACCCCATTACCTCTATGAAATTACTTTGTATGGCATTTTTGGGGATTTTGTTTACACAATCAGGATTAGATAAAGTATTTAACTATCAGGGAAATTATGAGTGGATTAAAAGCCATTTTGCTAAAAGTCCATTGAAAAATACAGTAGGTTTACTCATGCCTACCATTACTATCTTGGAAGCAGCAGCAGGTATCATCTCTTTGGCAGGCATCATCTTATATTTTATGGATGGTTCTACTCAAATTGGCTTAATAGGTGCTCAACTCTCTGCCCTATCTATCTTAGCATTATTCTTTGGTCAGCGCTTAGCACAAGACTATGAAGGGGCGGCTAATCTAGTTCACTATTTTATTATAAGTGTGATGAGTATTTATATTTTGGGGTTGTAACAAGAATTATTCGATTTTAAAAAAATTTATTAGAGCGTTCAATTTTTTTCTTTAGTTGAGATTTTCGATGCCGTTAGCGGTTATTCGTTGTCGGTTATTTAACGCATATCAAATAATCGACAACAAGAACTAAATTTTCACTTTAAAATGAATTAT
>CAYLSF010000606.1:0-5018 GCA_964385675.1 uncultured Saprospiraceae bacterium | reverse complement strand
AATCCCGATAGCTATCGGGAGCAAATTCCAACTTTCAAATTCCAAATCCCAATAATCGAATAGTCGTGGGATTCAAAAGTTTAGTTTTTTGTAATCCAGATAGCTATCTGGATTACAAAGTTGTAGTACAAAGCATTATATGTTACTTTATGTTCTTTGTTCCTTTGTGGTTTAAAATTAACTTCTTCCACTCTTTTCCAATAACCCTTTCAATTTATCTCCAAAAGAAGAACTATCTAATAACTCTTCTAGTGTCAAATGAATTCTATATCGCCAATAGTGTTTTGGATTTGAAGGCTCGTTGATGCGTTCAGCAGCAGGAGCGGTATGTGCTAACTCTGCATCCATTCCTAATAAATCAGCTAACGGAAATACGGCCCACATACTCGGTAAATCTAAATGTTGCTCCAATATTTGTTGAGCAATATCAGGTGTACATTTAGCAGGTGCAGCACCAATTCTACCCAACTCTTGATTATAAAACCGCTGAATGTATCCACTATTTTCAGATTCCCACCATAATCGGATAGGTGACATATCATGCGTAGAAGGGCTACACACGGAAGCATAAGGCGTATCTTCTGTTTGCAGAAATTCAGTAGATGGATTTTTAGACATTCTTTGAATTTCTAAAGTCAAGACATCCAAATCTTGCATGACCTGTGGAACACAATTTGGAATCATCCCTAAATCCTCTCCACAAATCAACATATCTGTAGCTGATTTGATAGGCGGTAGTTTGGTCATAGCAGCGTTTGCCCAAAATTCTTCTTGACGATTGTAATAATAATCTAAATACAATCCATATAGCTTTTCTTGAATGTATTGAGGAAATTGCTGATAGGACTGCGTTTTAAACATATCAAATCTGGGATGGAAAGCAAGTCCATTAGAATTAGCTTCTTCAATGAATAAAACATTCGCATGTAATTCCATCAATTTTGCCTTAAAATGGATATCCGCTTGATTATTCGCATCTTGAAAATAGTTTTCAATCTTTCTCTGTGTATCAAATTCAGGTTTGAATTTGAGTTGATCATTTTCTTTAGGCGTAAAGTATTTGTTTAAAATATGATTGCTATCCGTTTCAAATAATTCATTGATATAGCTGTACGTAATGTAAGGCTTACAAAAACGGTCATACGAAAATTCAATACCCTGTTGATGAAATTCAGATAATCGAACAGGTAGGGCAGGGTAGAAATACCCTAAATTTGCGTGAATTTGGTCATAAGGCACTTGCCAAATTCTAAAGAATCCTAAGATGTGATCAATCCGAAAGGCATCGAAATATTTTGATAGGGTTTTAAGTCGATTTTGCCACCATGCATAACCGTCTTGAGCCATTCGTTCCCAATTATAAGTAGGAAAACCCCAATTTTGTCCCAAATCAGAAAACGGATCAGGTGGTGCACCAGCTTGTCCATCCATGTGGTACAAGTAAGGCTGTGTCCAAGCATCTACACTATATCTATAAATTCCAATTGGAATATCTCCTTTTAATAAAATACCATTTTTTCGAGCGTAATCTGCTACGGTTTTTAATTGCTTATCTAAATGGAATTGGAGATAATAATAAAAAGCAATATCATCATAATTTTCAGCGTCTGTTGCAGTTGCTTTGGTGAGTAGCTGTTTTGATAATCGACTATATTCTCCCCATTCGTTAAAATCAACGGTATTGAATTTATCTCTTAATACACAAAATAGGGCATAAGGCTGCAGCCAATTTTGATTTTGCTCAAAGAATGCCTTAAAAGCCTTCGTTTTTAAAAAGGTCTTTTTCCGAACTTCAAAAATTTGACGAGCAAATTGTAGTTTGTAACGATTTACTTTTTCATAATCTACCGTAGAAAGGCTATTGAGTTGGGATTTTAATTGGTTATATTCTTTTTTATCAATGACTTTATCAAAGCCTTTTAAGGCTTCAATATTTAAATACATTGGATGCAATGCAAAAACAGAAATAGCAGCATAGGGGTAAGAATCTACCCAAGTTCCTGTGGCAGAAGTATCGTTAATCGGCAGAATTTGAACCATCTGCATGCCAACCTTTTTTGCCCAATCTACTAACAATGGAATATCTGTAAACTCTCCAATACCAAATCCCTCTTTGGTGCGTAACCCAAAAACAGGTAATGCTACTCCTGTACCTTTCCAATCCCCTTTGGGATGTGCCATGTAGTTATCATTAGCAATAGTCAAAGTTTGTCCTTTGGTTTCATTATAATGAATCGTACGGTTTGCTCCATCTTCTAAAAAGACGACCGCTTTTGCTTTGGTATCATAAATTCCATATTTATACTCCACATTCATTCCTGCCACATAAGAAACCATGCCTTCCCAAAACGGATATGCCTCATTGCCTAATAACAAGGGCTGACTTAATCCCCAACTTCCTAGACTTGGTAAGTTACCCAAAACACATAATCGCTGATGTTGCTCGATTCTAGGGGCTTTGATGCGAAATAGTAATTTGGGTTGATTAATATTTTTTTTAAGCGTAGGAGATTTATAAGATTTAGGCTGAAAAATAACTTTTAAAAAAGCAGAATTATACAGTAGGTTTTCAGGATGATATTTTGCACTCCAACTGTCTCTTATCTTTAGCGTTTTATCATCCGTTTTAGTTAATTCAAATGCTCTTGCATTCCCCCATTCTTCTCTTAGAATTTCTCTTTGCTCATTCACCAAATAATAATGATAGGTGAAAGATGTAGCATTTGTTTGAATAGAACCTATCCAGTTTGCTCCTTCTGTATAATTTAAGATTAGACCTTGATGAATATCATTATTCCCCAATTCTGGAATATCTCCTACCACAATGATTTGCTCACCCCAAGTAGTGTTATAATTAATTTGAAAAGTAAGTTGTCGCATTTTTTTAGTGCTAGTTATATTGATATTTTTGGATACCAATATTCTGTTTTATAATTGCTTAGTGTCTTAATTACACTTTGCAAAATTATATAAAATTTAGAAAGGAATAAAGTATTGAGCGTTATTTCTACAAGGAGTGTAAGAGATAGTACCTTTAGCGTCTAATATTAAAATCTGACTACTTATTTAAAGGACGCTGTTGATAATTAGTTTTCAGTAATTAATATATTTTCACTCTATTACGAAAGCCGTCCACCCCCGTATCAAGTACGGGGCAGGCTATTTGCCGTCTACCGTTAACTGTACTAAAACTATAACTGTTCTTTAAGCTCTAAGAGCATGGTTTTTAAATCTTCCAATTCATCTATCATTTTGATTTTTTTAGTGTGCCGAGTTTTATGTTCTTCTAATTCTCGCTTTGCTCCTTCCAAGGTAAACCCCTTTTCTTCTACTAAATGATAGATTAATCGAAGATCATCAATATCTTTTTTGGTAAAGCGACGATTACCTGCACTGTCTTTTCTTGGTTTGAGTACATCAAATTGAGATTCCCAAAAACGAATTTTAGAAGTCGTTAATTCTTTAAATAGATCGGCAACCTCACTGATAGAATAGTATAGTTTTGTGAGTTCTTTTGGTTTTTTTAACATATTGTTATTGCTCATGATGCGAGCTACTGCTTTTTTCAGTAGGTCTTTATCCTCGTCTTTTTTCAAATTAATGTTGAATTCTAATTTACTTGAATACTTTTGAGTTAGGTTAACTCCTTAACAAAGATTTACAAATTATGAAATCTTAAATTTAAAATTAGCTAATTCTGTTGATATAAACTAAAAAAACTTGTACCAAAGCTTGGTACAAGTTTTTTATTATGTTGATATTTCGTTTTAATATCTTGGGAGATTCCTGTTTTCACAGGAATGACACACTAGTCAAAAGATATATTACTTTTCGTTGCTAATTCTACCAATTGTTTATACTCCTGTGGTGTTAAGTTATCACGACAGTAATCAATTGGATTGATTGGTTTTCCTTTGTAGTGAATTTCGTAGTGTAAGTGTGGAGCGGTTGAGCGACCTGTACTTCCGACTAATCCAATTTTTTCACCTTTCTTCACCTTCTGTCCAGGTTTTACTAAAATCTTAGACATGTGACCATAAAGAGATTTATAACCATAACCATGATCCAAAACCACATTTTTACCAAAACCAGAAGAACTTTTTGCTCTTACTACCTGACCATCACCTGTAGCATAAATTGGTGTACCTGTTCTAGCGGCAAAGTCAATTCCTTGGTGCATTTTTGCTACCTTAAAGATAGGGTGAATTCTCACACCAAAACCTGACATTTGAGACATTGCCTTGTTTAATCTATCTTTTCGTACAGGTTTAATGGAAGGAATAGACGCTAACATTTTGTCTTTTTCCTTAATTAAAACCACAATGCTATCTAAAGATTTTGACTGAAGAGACATTTGACGACCGAGCTTATCTAACCGCTTCATCGTCTGTGTCATGATTTTACCTGAGTTTTTGAAGGCTTTGAGGTGATTGTATTTTTCACTACCTCCAACTCCTCCTTCCCAGATTCCGTTATCGATAGGATCCATTCCGAACATGGCACGGTGTACATTAGCATCTCTATCTTGAAGGTTTCCTAGTACTTTTTCATATAAAGTCAATTGCTCATTGACCACCTCAATCTGATTTGTCATCTGATTGAGTTCTCTCATTAGAATCTGCTCATTAGGAGATGGGAAGAAACTTTGAGAGGTAAAATGAAAGATGGTTGCTGTTACTAATACAGCACAAGCATAACCAAACCACAGGAAAATTCGCTGCTGCCATGTTTGCTCAACCTTCTCATAAGATAAGGTATGCTTGTTATAAATAAATTTTTCCTTTTTCATCGCAATAAAAATTGGTTGAATATGGCTAATTTCGCCTTAAATTTTGACCAATTAATCATATACCTTAAGTAAAATGATAGGTCAAATGTAACCGAACATAACCGAATAGCCAAAAAAAATTAGGTTTTATTTGAGTATGTTCCGTTTAGATTCGACTGATTTGGAACGATTTTGATAAAAAAATCAGTTCTTTTTTGTAAAAATTTTATCAATTCAGTTGTTTTAAAGT
>CAYLSF010000605.1:0-5018 GCA_964385675.1 uncultured Saprospiraceae bacterium | reverse complement strand
AAATATTCCGCTGATATAGAATAGACCGTAAAAGCACAAGCGTCATCTAGTAATTTAAAATAGACCGAACCATGGATAGCGTTTAGAATATGATAATATTTTTCTTGAATATCTAATGTAATAGTTGCTTTACCTTGTTCAACCTTTATGGTAGAAGTGTCATATATTATTTTGTTATAATTAGCACTTCGATAGACGTTTTCTAATTTTTGATAATGACTCATAGATATTTTTGCAACTAAGTTGCAAAAATATTAAGTTAAGATGCCTAACTTACAACAAAATATTTTGCAACGCTGTATGTAAAATGAAATAGTTTATTGTTGCAATCAAACCAATACCTATGAAATATCAAAAAGCGTCTAAATATCTTTATTTAATTGTTCTAATTTTTTGGTGTAGTTTGATAGTCGCTCAAAACCAAAAGCCAAACCAAATGGAACAACTCAACTTCCTAATTGGTGAATGGATAGGTACAACCAAAATCTATGAAAATGGAAAAGTGGTTAAACAAGGGGCAGCGTATGAAAAGATTGCCTATGACCTCAATAGAAGCATTTTGGTGATTGAACTGAATACAGAATTTTTACAACTTCGTACCATTATCAATTATAGTGAAAAAGACCAAAAATACTACTATCACCGCTTTTCTAAAGACGGAGCAGCTATCTATCCTGCGGAATTTAAAGATGGACAACTCATTGTATGGAAAAATGAAACCACTCGATTCTTTTTTGGCGGTACACCAGAAGGCGGTTTTATAGAGTATGGCGAAAAATTAATTGATGGAAAGTGGATCAAGTATTTTGAAGATACTTTTATTAATACACAGTAAACTTGTTTTGTACCGAAAATCTAAGTTTACTAAACTTTAAAAGTTTAGTAAACTTCACTTTTTCGTTAATTATTTCTCTTTGGAAAAGTTCTCTTAACACCCTTAATTTGAAATTATTTTACCTTAAACATTTTAAAACAATCAGATGACTAAAAAAATCGACTTACGGAAAATGATGAAAGTCATGAGTTTGACTTTTATCTTATTAGGTTTACTCTCTCCTAGTTTTGCTCAAAAAGGCAAAAAGGGAGCAGACAAGAAAAAAGAGGACGCCAGTTCCCTTTACAGTGGCTTAAAATTTAGAAGTATTGGGCCCGCACTGATGTCGGGTAGAATCGTAGATATTGCGATTAATCCTGTTAACGAAAACACTTGGTATGTAGCCGTTGCATCAGGTGGCGTTTGGAAAACCACCAATGCAGGCACGACTTGGCAATCTATATTCGATGGACAAGTCAGTTATTCTATTGGCTGTATTACCCTTGATCCACAAAATCCAGAAATCGTCTGGGTCGGAACAGGAGAAAATGATGGTGGAAGACATATTGGCTATGGAGATGGTATTTACAAAAGTGAAAATGGGGGTAAATCATGGAAAAACATGGGGCTTAAAAAGTCAGAACACCTTTCTAAGATTATCATTCATCCAACCAATTCTAAGATTATGTGGGTCGCTTCACAAGGGCCGCTTTGGAGTAAAGGCGGTGAACGAGGCGTTTACAAATCTACAGATGGTGGTATAACATGGAAGCATACCTTAGGCGATGATGCGTGGGTTGGTGCGACAGAATTATTGATTGACCCTAGAAATCCAGATGTATTGTATGCCGCTACTTGGCAACGTCATCGTACCGTTGCAGGGTATTTGGGTGGAGGTCCTGGAACGGCGATTCATAAGTCAATAGATGGTGGCGAAACATGGACGAAACTGGGCAATGGTTTACCAACAAGTAATATGGGAAAAATTGGTTTGGCAATTTCTCCACAAAAGCCTGATGTTATCTATGCCGCTATCGAGTTGGATAGAAGAAAAGGAGGCGTGTATAAAAGTGAAAACAGAGGAGCATCTTGGAAAAAAATGAGTGATGCCGTTTCTGGTGGTACAGGCCCACACTACTATCAAGAATTATACGCTTCTCCACATCAATTTGATCACCTTTATCTAGCGAATAATTATATGCTAGAGACATTCGATGGAGGAAAGACGTTTACTCGAATGAATGAGTCCGAAAAGCATGTGGATAATCACGCTGTGGCATTCAAAAAAGACGATCCGAATTATATTTTAGTGGGTTGTGATGGTGGTTTATATGAAAGTTTTGACCGAACTAAAAACTGGAAATTTATTGACAATTTACCCGTTACGCAGTTTTATAAAATCGCTGTGGACGATGCCGAACCCTTCTACTACGTCTATGGAGGAACGCAAGACAATAGCACACAAGGTGCGCCTTCCAGAACGGATAATACGCATGGTATTCGCAATTCAGATTGGTTTATTGTACTCGGCGGAGATGGTCATCAACCAGCTACCGAACCAGGTAATCCTAATATCGTGTATGCACAATGGCAACAAGGAAACCTGAATCGTCATGACCGATTGACGGGCGAAAATGTCTATATCAAACCGCAACCCGCCTTAGGCGAAAAAACAGAACGCTACAATTGGGATGCCCCTATTTTGGTGAGTCCGCATGATCCAAAGCGAATTTATCATGCGTCACAGCGGGTATGGAAATCTGATGACAGAGGTGATTCTTGGGAAGCAATTTCGGGGGATTTAACCAATAATATCGAGCGTATTCAGACCCCGTTTTATGGTAAAAAACAAAAATGGGATAATGCATGGGACATTTATGCGATGTCTAGTTATAGCACCATTACCTCTTTAGCAGAATCCCCAAAACAGTCAGGATTAATTTATGCTGGAACAGACGATGGCATTATTCAAGTCACCGAAGATGGCGGTGCAAATTGGAGAAAAGTCGAATTTTCAAAAATCAATGGATTACCAGAGTCTGCTTTTGTAAATGACATCAAAGCAGATTTATATGATGCCAATGTGGTTTATGCGGTATTTGATAATCATAAATTTGGAGATTATCAACCGTATCTATTCAAAAGTGTAGACAAAGGAAAAACGTGGCAAGACATTTCTAATAACCTACCTGACCGCACTTTATTATGGCGGATTGTACAGGATCATGAGAATAGCAACTTGATGTTTTTAGGAACGGAGTTTGGCGTTTATTTTACGCTAGATGGTGCTAAAACATGGACAAAACTAAAAGGTGGAATGCCCAATATTTCTGTGCGAGATTTAGCGATTCATAAAAGAGAAAATGACCTAATCGCTGGAACGTTTGGACGAGGAATTTATATTTTAGACGATTACTCCGCCCTTCGCACTATCAATACGGATAACGAGGCTCAATTATTCCAACCTAGAGCGGGTTTATGGTATAAGCAACGTAATCCACTAGGAAGAGGTAGAAAAGCGTCTCAAGGCGATAACTTCTTTGTAGCAGACAATCCTCCTTTTGGTGTGGAGTTTACCTATTATTTGAAAGAGGGCTATCAATCCAAAGCCGCTCAACGTAAAAAGAAAGAAGGCGAAATCGAGAAAAATAAGGGCGTTGTAGGTGTTCCTGAGTGGTCGGTATTGGAAGACGAACAGAAGGAATTAACGCCTAAGTTATGGTTATTTATCTCCGATGCAGCGGGTAATATTCTTAGGAGAATTGAAGCTAAAAATGCCAAAGGAACCAACCGAATTAGTTGGGATTTATCTACAGAGCCAACCTATACTATTTCTGCTAAAAATATGAAAAGAGGCGGTAGCGGCTATATCGTACAACCGGGCAGCTACAAAGCTCAATTGTTAAAGCAGATTGAAGGAAAATATACCAATCTTGGAGAGCCTGTTTCTTTTGAGGTAAAAGCCTTGCGTAAAGGGGCATTACCAGGCAGTTCACCAGAAAAGGTAGTGGAACACTGGAAAACAATGGCTACTTTATACACAAAAGTTAGTGACTTAGGAACAGATGTCAAGGAAACTAAAGAGGCGATTCATCTCATGCTTAAAGCCTACGATAGAGCAACAAAAAGTGATGAAACACTTCATGCCGAATTGCTTAAATTAAGAGGACAAATCTTAGATTTAGAGCAACAATTTGGTGGTAGTAAAGTGCGTGGAGAAGTGGGGGAAAAGGATGAATATCCAACCATTAGAAATTATATGTGGGCAGCGAGTGCCAATACTTCTTATGGCCCAACGAAGGCACATTTAACGTATTTGGATACTGCTAATCAGCTATATGCACAAATGAGTGGAACGTTGAAGCAGATTCAAGATGCTTTAGCTCCTTTGGAGGGACAGTTGAAGGGTATTGGTGCGCCTGGGATTAGGAAGTGATGGATTGATTTAGTAATTTAGTGAAATTAGTGCATATTAATTGAAATAGCCGTTTATAATCGTTTATAATCGTTTATAAACGATTATAAACGGCTATTCAACAGTTTGTATAAAAGGATATAGGCATAAAGTTGCATATTTTTGGATCGCCACTTTTTATACTGATTATCAGTTATTTACAGTATTATTCATGTTAAATTTTAGGCGACATATCGGCATATATGCGCCGATATGTCGATGTTGGGTGCAAGTAATTTATGTAGAATAAATATTAATGAATGTCTAAAAAATAAAATGGGACTAATCTTTTTGTATCAAATTACAATGAATAATTAATTAATAAAAATGCTCTTGTTACAAATTTGAGCAATAAAAATATTTTATGACAATAGAGAAAGATAAATTCGATATGGTTTGGAAACAAATAGAATTTAATACAAACCTTTATAAATTCTATTTTGAAGTATTTTTAAAGTTCAATTTATTTTATTACGCTCTCACAAGTGGTATTGTAGCCTATGCAATTTTAAATCCAGATAAAGAATACTCAGATTATCTATTGTATGTGCCAATAATAATAGGGCTAGTTTTTTTATTTCTAGTTGTTTATGGTTCAATCTTGATTAGAAATATTGGAAGTGAAATAAAAGAACTTTCGGAAGAACTGAAACTAAAAACATATCCTGATACATCTGTATTAATTGTATTATTTGTCTTAGCTGCTGTAATTTACTTTTGTATATCTTTTGGAATCATTAAACTCTTATT
>CAYLSF010000604.1:0-5024 GCA_964385675.1 uncultured Saprospiraceae bacterium | reverse complement strand
AGTTTTAATAGCAATTTATAATTTTAAATTTCAATTGTTAAAATCCGATTTTTTATAATATCTTTAGAATTCAAAGTAGAGCAACACACTAACCTCCTAGAAACCTATTTTTGCATCAAATTATGACACAGGAGAAGTTATTCTTGCTTGCAATTTCAATCAATTTTATCAACAACCATTGTTAAAAAATGAAGTATATCTTAGCCTTAGACCAAGGCACCACAAGTTCAAGAGCTATATTGTTTAATAAAGAAGGATCAATCGTTGCTACAGAGCAAAAAGAATTTACTCAAATTTACCCAAAACCAGGATGGGTTGAGCACAATGCTCAAGAGATTTGGCAAACACAATTGGGCGTTGCCAAAGCCGTACTAGCTAACAATAATGTATCCGCTTCTGATATAGCCGCTATAGGAATTACGAATCAAAGAGAAACAACGTTAATTTGGGATAAGAACACAGGTGAGCCAATCCATAATGCTATTGTATGGCAAGATAGAAGAACCGCTTCCATTTGTGATGCTTTGAAGGCAAAAGGCTTAGAAAGTCATGTGCAAATGAATACAGGGTTGGTAATTGATGCGTATTTTTCTGGTACTAAAGTACATTGGTTATTAGAAAATGTACCGGGTGCAAGAGTAAAAGCCGAAAAAGGAGATTTACTATTTGGTACAATTGATACTTGGTTAATATGGAAATTGACAGGTGGTAAAAAGCATGTTACGGATTATACGAATGCTTCCCGTACCTTATTATACAATATTAAATCCTTAGAATGGGATGCTAAAATGCTGGATGAGTTAAATATTCCAAAAGGCATTTTACCTGAGGTACGTCCTTCAAGTGAAATCTATGGAGAGACAGAAGAATACTTATTCGGAGGGGCTATTCCGATTGCAGGGGTTGCAGGTGATCAACAAGCAGCATTATTTGGTCAGGCTTGTTACGAAGAAGGAATGGCTAAAAATACCTATGGTACGGGTTGTTTCTTATTGATGAATACTGGAGAACGTCCTGTTGTTTCTAAGTCAGGTTTATTAACGACTATCGCATGGGGGATTGACGGCAAGGTATATTATGCTTTAGAGGGTAGTGTCTTTATTGCAGGGGCTGCGATACAGTGGTTGAGAGATGGACTGAAATTGATTGATGAAGCACCTGATTCTGAGTTTTTTGCGATGAAAGTTCCGAGTACTGATGGTGTGTATGTTGTACCTGCTTTTGCAGGTTTGGGGGCACCGTACTGGGATATGTATGCAAGAGGAGCAATTTTTGGCTTGACGCGTGGTACTACCAAAGCACATTTAATTCGTGCAACACTAGAAGCTTTAGCTTATCAAACTAGAGATGTATTAGGTGCAATGGAAAGCGACTCTGGTGTAGAATTAACGGAGTTGAGAGTAGATGGTGGAGCTTGTGCGAATAATTTATTGATGCAATTCCAATCTGATATTTTAGGTGTACCTGTTCAGCGTCCTAGCGTAATTGAGACGACTGCTTTAGGGGCTGCATATTTAGCAGGCCTAGCTGTTGGATATTGGAAAAAATCAGAAATTACTAAGAACTGGCAATTAGATGAAGCGTTTGAACCAACTATGCCACCAAATGAGCAAGAAAAACTGTACAGTGGTTGGTTGAAAGCGGTTGAGCGTTCTAAGGGTTGGGCTGGTGAATAGTTGATGTGAAAATGAGGCTATAGTATTGATGTCTTATATCATTTGTAGCCTCATTTTTAGTTTATTTTCGCTTCGTTATCCATCCCATATAAATTGAATTTTGAAAAAAACGTAAAGGAATCTCAAAACCTGCCTCCACTAATAACTCACTTAATCGCTCTTCTGAAATGGGATGTAATTTGTTTTCAATTCTGTGCAAACGATAGTCAATACTTTCTTGATCTACATCACTAGATAATAGCTGTTTTAAGATGTTTAAATTTTGTTTAATTTGAAGTTTATCACCTGTAATATCTAGAAGTACAAACGGGGCATCTTTTTCAAGTCGTTGAGCAATGTCTTTAAGTAAACTAAGTTTTGTACCATCATCCTTCATAAAATGTAGAACCAATATAAGGGTAGCTGCACCAAATAGATCGATGGTATTTAAATCACCTACAACTCCTTTTAATAATGTTGTGTTTTTATACCCTTGAAGGCGGGTTTGGGCTTGGAGAATCATTTCTGGAGAGGGATCTATTCCTGTAATCGTCCACGATTCCTTTGATTTGATAAAATATTCAATTTCAGTTCCTGTACCGCAGCCAACAACTAATAAATGTTTATGTACAGTATTCCGCAGTAGCTTGGGTAATTGCTCCATAAAGTAATGGTAATTCGGTATCCATGTCTCCACGAATTGATCATAGCCTTTAGCTCGTTGATTTTCAAATAATTCTATTTCGCTCATATTATTGTCTTTAACCCATTTACTTCAAACTACTCTAAAAAATAAGCTACCAAACAGGATCGTGCTTAGTAGCTAAGATGAGTTATATTTTATAACACACAAACCATAATACAAACCTTCTGTACGCTGACCCTAGAAAATAAGTATCAATTATCTTTTAGTATCTTTAAGAGAAAAATATGAACTTCCAAATAAGGGCTTATCCAGAAGCTCATATAAAAACTACTTAGATCTATTGTTTATTAAAAAAAAACACATTTACTTATTTAGTTGATTGATATTGATTATCAGTCAATTAAATAACTGCTAAGTATTAATATCCTAACTCAAGGTTTAACCGTACAAAGTAAGTTCTACCCCAATTTAATAATTGACTAGTACCCACTGCACTATGGGCAGCACTCGTACTACCTTGAAAAGGTACCGTCTGAATATTTAATAGATTTTTAGAACCTACAGATAAGAAAATGCGCTTCTTCCAAAAATGACGACTCAATGAAAAATTCATTAAATGGTAATCGCCTACAAATCCTTCTGCAAGATCTCCCTCATCCGTTTCATAAAATCGAATTTGACGACCAATGTAGCGATGGGTTAGATTTAAGTTGGTCTTGATAAATGGAATTTGATAAATCAATTCATTTTGCATCTCGTACAAATTCGTGAAGCGATCGGTATCAAAATCTTCCACAAAATCATTGTATAAGCGAGATAAGGCTAAACCAGATTTTATAGTTAATTGCTTATTCCAACTATAATTCAATTGAAAATTGAAACCATGTGTCTCAAACTCTTCAACATTTTGGTAATTAAATCGAGCAGGCTCAAATTCTGTTAAGACAATTCGATTTTTAATTTTATTGTAGAAGAATTTACCAGAAATTGATAACCGATGATTGTCATAGAAGGTCTTATCATAGTTTAGATTTAAGGCTGCATTCTGAGCATACTCTGCTTTTAGGTTAGGATTACCAATGATGTAATGATTAATATCAACAAAATTAAAATGTAATTCTTTCAATGAAGGTGCTCTAAAACCATTAGCATAACTCAATTTTAAATTCCAATCTTTTTGAGGTGTCCAACTTATATTAATCGACGGGATTAATGGATGATCATATTTTGTATTCACACCATACCGTAAATTTCCTTGAACGACTAAAGCATCCGTAGGTTGAAATTTTACGCTTACCCATGCAGCATAATTGGTTAATAGTGCTGTATTTTGGTCTATAGCATTACTATCTAAAATACGTTGTCCAAAACCTGTTTCGTGTAAAACCTCTATCCCAAATTGTCCATCCCATATACTATTGGATACACTACTTAAAATACTACGGTGTAAAAATGCTGTAAAGGTAGTCGTATCTTGTCCACCATCTACAAGACTTGTCGTATCGGGTTCTATATCAAGTCGCTCGGTTGTTTTTAATCGATCATACACATTGTATGCGGTAGTAGAATTTAAATACAGTTGTGGCGTTACATACACTTCAGCCGTCAAACTATGATCGGTACGTTGAGTATTAAAAAATTCATCAAATGCATAAGGACGAAATTGTGGACGACGTATATTGCCGTAACTACTCAATATTTCGTCAAAAAAGCGATACTGATAGGTAACGGTTGCACTATCTGAAAAGCGATAGCGAAGTGTACCATTAACTCCTAATTGCGTTTTAGGGTTCCAAGGAAATTTCTTGGTTTGGTAGGTTTCTCCTGTATTTAATACTATAGTCTCAAAAATTCTAAAACTATCAACAGGTGCAAATTGACTTTTAAAACGATTGCCTTCAATGGATGCAAATAGTTTACCCGTCTGATAACCGATAGATAGAGAGTTGTTCCAAATGCCAATACTCTCATATTGGTTTTGACTGCCGATTTGAAATTGATTGACTTGTGATTTTTTAGTAATGATATTAATGACTCCACCTGACGCATTACTACCATATTGAGCGGACATTGCCCCTTCTATGATTTCAATACGTTCTACATTACTCATATTGATTTGGGATAAATCAATATTACCATTCGTACGACCAATGACGGGTACACCGTCAATCATCACCTGAATATTCTCACCGCCAATTCCCTGTATTTTTAATCCATTTCCCAATATCAGATCTATACTTACAACAAGATTCAATTGATTGCTTAAGACCTCTGCAAGGTTATTTAATCCTTGTGCTTGAATATCTTTTGCTTTAAGCACTTTTACTTGATGAACAGCATTTTTTGAATGTGTAGGGGCATATTGAGCGGTAATGACGACATCATCTAAATCAATATTTTTCCAAATACTATCAATATCTTGTGCAAGACTTATGCTATAAAATAAACAACCAAAAATAGCTAAAATGATATTTCTCATCGGGTGAATTTTATGTTTCAACTGTATGAAACATGAATTTGGATCAAAATAGATCGGTGAAGTAACTGCCTAGTCCAAAAAAAATAGCCAACCATATCAAGCCTTTTATGAAAAAGAATAGAAAGCCTGCAATACCAAATTTTTTTAAAAAGTCTTTATAATTAGATTTCATGATTTTTTAATTCTCAAGGTGCTTGTTTAGAATCAAGTACCTATTTCTGCAAACATAGATTCAATAGTAGCC
>CAYLSF010000603.1:0-5025 GCA_964385675.1 uncultured Saprospiraceae bacterium | reverse complement strand
TTTTGATTTTTTCAACCAAAGAAAATTAAGAACAAACAAATTAAATTCTTTTTTGCTCTTTCTCTATACCTATAATCAGTTAATATAAACACAAAAGTTATTGGCCTAATGATTTATATTTCCCTATACAATGTAAATTATGGTCTTTTATCATGAACACAAAATACATGCAGTTAAAAAGATTGGAGGCTTTACCCAAGATCTTTAATCATCATTTAGAATCCGATCTCATTATTGCTCTCCCGATTCCTATCGGGATTCTCTAACTCAAACAAATTCCTGCCTATCTCTCAAAAAATCCTTTGGATTAATTTACTTTCCTTATAAAATGATAGAACTTTGGGTTACACTATCGCATAGTGTAATTTTTTAACACAAATTCTATCAATGAAAGAAAATATTCATGCATTAGCTAATACCTTTCATAAAGAAATCATAGATATTAGAAGGCATTTACACCAAAATCCTGAGTTGTCCTACCATGAGATACAAACTGGAAAATTCGTTGCTCAACAATTAGAACAGTTAGGCATTGATTATGAGCATGGAGTAGCGGACAATGGCGTAGTTGGATTAATTAAAGGTAAAAATCCTGATAAGAAGGTGATTGCTTTACGTGCAGATATTGACGCCTTGCCTATTTTAGAAGCAAATGACATTCCCTATAAATCTAAAAATAAGGGGGTCATGCACGCCTGTGGTCATGATGTACACACTTCTTCTTTGTTAGGAACGGCTAAAATTTTAAATACTTTAAAGGGTGATTTTGAAGGTACAGTGAAATTAATTTTTCAACCTGCAGAGGAAAAATTACCTGGAGGGGCATCTTTAATGATTAAAGAAGGCGTATTAGAAAACCCAAAGCCTCAAAGTATTTTAGGGCAACATGTGCATCCGCCCTTAGCTGTGGGAAAAGTAGGGTTTAGAGGTGGAAAGTATATGGCATCTTGTGATGAACTATATGTTACGGTAAGAGGGAAAGGCGGACATGGTGCGTTACCACAAGATTGTATTGATCCGATTTTGATGGCTGCTCATTTGATTACAACATTACAACAGGTCGTCAGTCGAATCGTAAATCCTTCCGTACCTGTTGTGCTTACTTTTGGAAGCATTCATGGTGGAAAGGTTGGGAATGTCATCCCAAATGAAGTCAAATTGAAAGGTACATTCCGATGTATGAATGAGGAATCACGAGTGGATGTGCATGATAAAATGTATAAAATGGCAGTTGGCTTAGTGGAAAGTATGGGAGGGGAATGTGATTTTGAGATTGTAAGAGGTTATCCTTGTTTATTCAATAATGAATCCTTAACGGCTAGAGTTCAAGATTATGCAAAAATGTATTTGGGCGAAGAAAACGTAGTTGAATTACCAATCAGATTATCTTCTGAAGACTTTTCTTACTATTCGCAGGAAATGCCTGCCTCTTTCTATCGACTAGGTACGGGTAATATTGCAAAAGGCATTACCTCACCTGTACATACAGACACTTTTAATGTAGATGAAGACGCTTTAAGAATTGGTATGGGCTTAATGAGTTGGTTAGCTATTCAAGAGTTGCGATACTAAAAGATATTGGTAGAACAAAAAAAATCCTGATGATGCACTCATCAGGATTTATCTCAGGGACATTATGAAAACATAAGAACTAATTACTTTTCATTCAATGTCAACCTTTTTTATTGATATAAAAAGGGGGAGTCTGTGAAACCCCTCTTTTGAAGGATGAATCCTTCTTTTCACTTATCCAATCTCATTTTTAACTTCTTTTCTATTATTGTAACCTTCAAGACTAATTTTTATTGAAAAGACTTTTTATCATTTAAATGAGCAACAATCAGATTCAACCTTACGTTTTATCGCATAACACTATATATAATATGGTCATTCCTACCATCTAATTAGAGCATGCATCTTACACTACTTTAATACTTGCACTTTTATATCTTAATCAGCAATGATAGGTTATACTATACCATAAATAACCAAAGGGTATTGTGTATTTGCAAAGGTGAAAGTATATGAATTTAGTCGTTGTTAAGTGATTAATTAGACTAATTGAACGACATAGATACTAACTAACGTTGTAATATTAGGAGCATGTATAATCTCTTAGTATTCATATAAATTGAAAACCATTATGGATGGTTTTATAGACACTAAAATCAATTGAGAGTCTGTTTAGCAATTCAAACATACGCTAACCGACAGATAATACCTTAATTCCTTTATGAAAAATATTATCTATCCCATCTTGCTATTATTAGTAGCTTGTGTTTCTGAGCCTTCTGATGACAAAAAAATGGATATAAATGAGTCAACAGAACCTACAATCACATTTGAATTTAAAACTATAGGTGAACCCGATAGTAACAAAATGAAAAAAGTAACGAGCATTCAAGTTCTTAATAAAGGACAAATACATCAAATTTTAGAAGGATTTGAAAGCGAAGTGCAAGAGAATGAAGATGTTATTGTGGAAGATTTAAATTTTGATGGTTATCCAGATATTCGTTTATTACAGTATTTGCCTGCCACACCAAATATTCCATATTATTACTGGTTGTATGATAATAATTCGGATAAATATGTGAGAAATACAGAAATGGAAAAAATCACATCACCTGCACTAGATATGAATAATCAGTATATACTCTCTCAATGGTCAAAAAGTAGAACGTTAGTAGGTACAGATTATTACCAATTTAAAGGACATCAATTGATATTTATTAAGCAAGATACACGAGAATATAGTGATGCAAATACTTATGTACTTACAGTAAAAAAGTCAATAGGCGATTCTCTTCAAGTGGTAAAAAGAGAATTAATTAAAGAATAAGTCTTTTTTGATATGGTACAATGGTAACCTTTTATCATTGTATCATGATCATATCCATAATATAAGCACCAAAAAATAATTTAATAATTGCCATTATCACAACCACAATTAATAATCGACGAATCCATACCGTAGCATTTTCATTTTGAATCGCAAATCTTGCGGCTAACCATGCCCCTAATCCTTGCCCGATAGCTACAATTAACCCAAAATACCAATTGACTTGCCCCTGCCATACAAAAAGAATTAAAACAGGAATGGTCAATAATAAGACAACTAATACTTTGATAATATTAGAATCAATCAAACTATACTTAGCCGCTAAAACCATTACGGCTAAAAAAATCACTCCCATCCCCATCTGTATGAATCCCGCATAGAATCCCACACCAATGAATAGTAGATAATTTAGTACAGTTTTTCGATTAATACTAACAGCCGTTTCTCTCAACCAACGTTTAGGTTTTAGCAAAATCACAATGAGTAAAACCAACATCAACCACTTCACCACGGCTTTCATCTCCTCATTACTCAAAATAGAAGCACAATATGCACCAATTAACGCACTTCCCACAATAGGTATAATCAACCATTTACTTTCCGTTAGCGCCTTCTCTAATTTACCCGACTGTTGAAATGTACCTACAGCAATAATGCTTTGAAATAAGACCCCAACTCGATTCGTACCATTAGCAATTGTTATAGGTAGCCCCATAGTTTCTAATAGCATTAAGGTAATAGCAGAACCGTTTCCAGCAAGCGTATTGATACCACCTGCAGCAATACCTCCTATAACTAGCAAAATAAAATCAATTATACTCATTCTAAAAAATTCATTTTGAACAATTTAAATCAAAACGAAGGTAAGGAATACCGAAGTAAGATAAGTTGATAATAGGAAATGAAGGGGGAAAGATAAACTTATCTAAATAAAATAATGAAATAATTTTAGAAAAGTCTATAAATAGCGCCGGGCCTAAACGGCCCGACGGATATAACCCCAAAAAACACTCATTCTCCAAGGACGGAGTAATGAGCCCTCTCTGGGCGAGGTATGATATATTTTTATAAGCTCTTCATTATCAAAAATGAACACTAGCCTTTTTTCTTACGATAGAAGTAACATAAATGTTACCTTTATATTGCTTAACTATTTTTTACATATAGCTAAACCTATTTGAGAACCTTTATATTGTTTATCATAATGCAATTATTTGAAAATTTTGAAAATTTTATCTAAATAATCAGCTTTAATTTCTATACAGGTATCCAATACTTTAAAAGCATAAAACTGCCATTCTTTGCCTTATTGAACCCTTACTTAAACAACTGAAATACTATTAGGTTGCTTAAATTTGATTGTACTAAAGATTAAATTTTAAACTAATTGCATTATTTCAATATAAATACCTTTGACCCTTTGGACAGAAGGTTTGGAAATGTCTTCAATATTAGATCTTTCTACCTGTTAACAGAAATTTCTTACAATAATTATTGTGATAAGTTGATTTAAGTAAATCTCCTCATGAAAATCACTATTTAGCATTGAGTGATTTTTTTGAGTAGGATAACAAGTCTTTAATCAACATATTCATATTGAAACATCTCTGAGTATAAAGTTTAAATACTCTTTGAATTATTCATCTAACTGTTGTGAATGTTTTTTATTTAAAAGACCTGCAAAACTTTTAATGGTTCTAAAAGACTCCTTTAAATCATAAAGAAAGACACGAGTATAATACTTAATTCTTTCAATTTTAGAAGTAGTATTTTTTGAAATTGTATTAATTACTACTTTTTGGGAATTTGTATTTTCTACATTAACAGTTAAAATAACATATTGAATTTTTCCTAACTTATCATACACATTCATTAAATAGATTTTAAGACTATTGCCATTTAAATCTTACGCAAAGATAAGACTAAATTCTGTTTTTCCTTAAAAATCCCTTATTTTTTTATAAAATTTTCTCCATCTCCTATAAATTTAGGTAAAAGGCACCAAACATATAATATTTTAACGATTTATTATCCATCTCTAAAATACTATTTGCACCTAATTTTTAGGTATGAATCTGCTTTTAATAAAAATAATTACCTAAATGACAATTATCAAAAGTCGTTCTACATAGACAGTTTTCTCACTCTAACATTTTTCTAAAAACTCTGTTCTGCGAAAAAAT
>CAYLSF010000602.1:0-5028 GCA_964385675.1 uncultured Saprospiraceae bacterium | reverse complement strand
ATATTTCAAAATCAATTTTTAATAAAAAATATCATCAATACATTGTTTTATAAGTGTTTGTAAATAGCATTGTATTGGATTCAATTATAAAAAGTCATGTTAGATAAGTTAGCAGCTATCAAAGAACAATATCAATACTTGGAAGAACAATTGTCGAACCCTACTGTGGTACAAGACATGAAACGTTTCCAAAAAATTAGTAAGGAATATAAAAAGCTGGAACCTTTTTCAAAAGCACACGATGAGTATAAAGCCTTGTTAGAAGCCATTGCAGAAAGTAAAGAAATCATAGCAACAGAAGATGATGAGGACTTTAGAGGGATGGCAAAAGAAGAGTTAGCAGAACTTGAACCTCAATTAGCAACGATGGAGGAGGAAATTAAAGTGATGTTAATTCCTAAAGATCCAGAAGATGAGAAGGATGTCATTATGGAAATTCGTTCTGGCACAGGAGGAGACGAAGCGAGTATTTTTGCAGGAGATTTATACCGAATGTACACCCGTTATTTTACGTTACAGAATTGGAAACATGAGATAATTTCTGTTAACGAAGGTTCTGTTGGAGGGTATAATAAATTAGTTTTAGAGATAAAGGGAGATGACGTTTTCGGAAAGTTAAAATTTGAGTCGGGAGCTCATCGAGTACAGCGTGTACCTAAAACAGAATCACAAGGGCGAGTTCATACGTCTGCTGCCACAGTGGTAGTAATGCCACAGTTTGAAATGGAAGATGTGGATATTAATAAGGCAGACCTAAAAGTAGATACTTATCGTGCAAGTGGAGCGGGTGGTCAGCACGTCAACAAAACGGAATCGGCAGTACGGATTACGCACGTTCCATCTGGAATTGTAGCAGAAAGTCAGGAAAGTCGTAATCAGTTAAAAAACAGAGAAATTGCCCTGCAACGCTTATACGCTAAAATGTATGAAGTACAACGCACTAAACATGAGCAAGAAGTCGCTAGTACCCGTAAATCTCTGGTAGGTTCGGGAGATCGCTCTGGTAAGATTCGTACCTATAATTATCCTCAAAATCGTGTAACGGATCATCGTATCAATTATACCTCTCATAATTTGACTGCGATTATGGACGGCGATATTGTTGGAGTCATTGAAGCGTTACAAGTAGCGGATAATGCAGAGAAGATGAAGGGAGAGAATGTGTAGTGATTAGTTGTTTGGTTAGCAGTTATTAGTTACTTAGTATAAAAAAGGGATGCTAGAAAAGCATCCCTTTTTCAATATTTATGACAACTATTATTCAAGTAATTGATTCCTAATCAACTGAACCTCGCTTTCTAAATACTCTAAACCACCAATATATACCTCCTCCGATTAAGATTAAAAAGGGCCAAATTGAAATCAAACCAATCATAAAAGCTAAAATAGCGTTCCAGCCATCTTCAAAGGCATCACCTGCTTTGCTGAAAAATCCTTTTCGTTTAGCCGTCGGTCTTTCGGAACGTTCGTATATATCTAAATTGATAGTACTATATCCTACTTGATCGCTTAGATATTTGAGGCGACCTTCAGTAGCTTCTATTTCTTCTACGATTTGTCGCATCATACCCTCCACTTTTAGAATATCTTCTACGGTATTAGCTTTTTTCAAAATCTCTCGATAGCGATTTAAAGCATCTCTTTTGGTATTCAACCGAGCAGATAAATCTACAAATTGAGCCGTTACATCTTTGGCATTAATTCTTTTGTAATCCATACTCAACGACACCCCTTCTAGGTCCTTGATAAAAGGCTCAAAATTTTCAGGTGTCATACGAATCGTCATTTTTGTGCTGATTTCTCGATAACTATTCTCTGTATTTTCACTAAAAGTGTAAGCCTTATGCTTTTTGATTAAGTCACTAATCTTTGCCTTTGCTGCTTTTAAATCTTCTACTTCTGCCCGAATATCTGCCGTTTTAATGATTTTTTTATTGCTCTTTTTAGCTACAGGCTTTATAGGGTCTGGAGTTTTAGTATTTTGTTTCAAATTACTGTTAGTATTCGCATTTCCATTACCTTTATACTGTTCCGTATTATTGGCATCATTTAATGCTAGTCCATCATAAGAAGAAGGCATTTCAGTTGCATCAGCAGTAACTTCTTCCATCGAAAAGCCTTTCTCTTCAGTGCTTTGGCAAGCAGCCATAAGCATTAAGGTCACTGCCATAAGGAGTGTCTTTTTCATGTTTTGTTATTTTATAATAGTTTGAAAATAAAGACAGTTAGCATTGTCTTTAATAGCTAGTTAGGAGATTTGAAAGTTGTTTGTATCCATATCAATTTGAGGAAAAGTGAATATTCAGTTTGTTTCCAAATTGTATGATATAGTCGTGCGTTTAATTTAGGAATCACAAATAAGAAATACGAAATTTGAATAAATCCGTTATTTTAGGTCATCTTACTACTGGGCATTAAGGATTTCCCCTAATGACAAATAAATAAAAAAGCCTACTGCTCTAGTTGAGTAGTAGGCTTTTTCACACAATTTAATATAATGAAATTGTGTGAAAACGCTTTAATAATCTACTTATGATTCACCCAAATATATTGGACGTCACTGTTGTTTGGGTAACGTTGATTTAATAGGCGACTGTACTTTTCAAAATCTGCTCCTTCCTGATGAGAATGATTTACAATTAATCGCTTACCTTTTCTATCAATTACGATTGAACGAAACTCCGTTTTAGTAGTGATATAGTTATCTGCTTCTAATGCCGTTAAAATTTGCTCTTGAAAGGGTTCTAATTTTTCAAAACCACTTGTCAAAATGATTACTCGATTATTGTGTAATTCATAGTCATCGACTAAATCTTCTGCATCATCCATTGCTTCCTCTACAATTTCTTCATACGCTTCCATTTTTTCTTCCACCTCCTCTTCAATCACCTCAATTTTATCCTCCCACTTATCTTCCCATGCGTCTATAACATCTTCTAAAGCCTCCACTTTAGCTTCTATTTTTTCAATAAATGCTTCACTTTGAATCTCTGAAATCTCTGTCATTTCTTCCAAACGATCCTCTATCTTATCAATGTGTGGATCGAGTTTATCCAACTTATCATCTAAATTTTCGCTCATCTGTTCTAGCTTATCTTCTAACTCATCTAAGTTATCGACCCCTTGCATTTCCTTTTCTATTATCCTTGAAGTTTTTTCTGCCAATGCTTCTACTTCACGAGTGAAGGCTTCTAACTTTTTATCAATAATTTCCATTTCAGCTTCTACCTCTTTAGGCAGTTCAATTCTTATCTCTGTTTCTGTCTCTACCTTTGGAATTACTGAATCTTGTTGAATAGTAACTTCTTGCGTATTTTCCGTAGGAATTACCATTGTTAAATCAGGGAAAAATTCACTATTTGATAATTCAAACGGTTCTTTTTCATCGGGAGCAGCAAAACTAATATTCGGAATAGAAAATGTAATTAAGCTACTCATAGTTAATAGAATGAATCCACCTAAAATGGATTTTGTGGTTGCATGTTTCATGTCTTTTTGATTTTTTTGTTGATGTAATAAGTGCTGAATTCTTTGTTTTAATAAGGAAGGTTTAAGTGCCATCCCTGTTACATTTGCAGAGCGTCTTATCGGCTGCATCCATGATGCAACCTCTACAAGACATTGTGCTAATGCGGTATAATTTCCTGTAATCTTAGCCGACCAGCTATCACAACGTTCTTCAATAGCTGCCGCTAATAATCGACTTGTTATCCAGTTTAAAGGTTGAAAAAATAAAAAAGCGGTTATCCAATTTCGTATCACTGTCCAGCGATAATCCTGATGTAAAATATGTGCAATCTCGTGTGCCAGCAGAGTTTCTTGTTGTTCAAAACTTAAATCATAAATTACCTTTTCAGGTAAGCATAATTCCTCTTTTCCAATTACGATAGGGCTATCCAGGCGCTCAGAAGTTGTAATTTTAGGACTAGCTGGAAGGTTCGTTTCTTCCAAAATTGAATTGACTAAACTGAGTGTTGGTTCATCTACAACTTGCTTTCGCTGTCCTAAATAATTCAAAAATCGACGATGCTCTTTCCAATTATAGAACCATATCATCAAGCCAATTATTAGCCATCCAACTAAAAGCCATAATTGCCATGGAAGCGTAGAAAGCATTGAATTAGAAGTATTTGTTGTTATATGAGTTTGTTTAGCTGTATTAATATTTTCATTTTCGATAATCTTAGTTTCTTCTACAATTTCTGTAACTGTAGGTGATAAGAACGTAGTTACAGTAGGGTCAACTACAATCGTACTTGGTACTTCAGGTTTACCCAAATGAAGTGCATTATCAATCCATCCTACGGTTGGTATAGTCGCTGTAATTAATCCTCCAATTAAAGATAACTTCAGTACCCATTCTTTTAAAAAGGTATGTTTAAATAAAGGTATTTGGAGTAATAGGAATGCTAATACAAAAAATAGCGTACTGTGTAGGACATAGGTTAGCCCCCACTCCAATACAAAGATTGAAATGTCCGAAATAGTCGAAATATTCATAATGGATTTATTTTAACGACTTAGATTGAATGAATGATTTGATGATTTTGTATGATAACTGATAACTACTTTTCAAGATGTTTGTCAATTAATGACCTCAACTCTTCTAGCTCGGTTGCATCAAATTCAGATTTTTTGAGCAAATGATTCACTAAATTGGAAGAATTTCCTTCAAATAACTGATCAACCAATGTATCCACCATTGAATCTTGCACCGCATCTTCCGAAATCAAAGGACGATAAACATATTGCCGACCTTGCTTTTCATAATCTACGATATGTCGTTTTTTAAGTCGAGTCAGTATCGTTCCAATCGTGGTAACCGCATAAGCCTTTTCTAAAGCCTCTCGGATTTGCACAACGGTTGCCGTGCCGAGTTGCCATAGCACCTTCATTATTTTCAGTTGTAGTTCATCTAATTTTACCTTTTCCATAAATTATTTTCATTCAAATTAAACTTTACAATAATATATCCGTCTAATAATTTAGTCTACCAAGTTTTAATTACTACAAGTGTAGTACAAATAT
>CAYLSF010000601.1:0-5037 GCA_964385675.1 uncultured Saprospiraceae bacterium | reverse complement strand
TTATGACATTGGAAGTTCTTCCATTAAAGTGGCATTAGTAGATGCTAAAACGGGCGCAACCCTTGAAGTGGTGCGTAGTCCTAAACAAGAGATGGAGATTGCCGCGCCTAAACCAAATTGGGCAGAACAAGATCCAAATACTTGGTGGCAATATGTCTGTGAAGGTACACGAGAATTGATACAAAATACGCAGATTTCGCCAAATGACATTCAAGCCATAGGAATAAGTTATCAAATGCATGGTTTGGTGATGGTAGATGCAGATAACCAACCTATTAGACCGTCTATTATATGGTGCGATAGTCGAGCGGTAGAAATTGGAAATCAAGCTTTTGAAGCGATAGGGGCTTCTAATTGCTTGACGCATTTGCTAAACTCTCCAGGTAACTTTACAGCCTCAAAGCTCAAATGGGTAAAAGATAATGAGCCAGAAAATTTTGATAAAATTCATAAAATAATGTTACCCGGTGATTTTATCGCTTTAAAAATGACAGATAAAATTACCACAACTATTTCTGGATTATCAGAGGGGATTTTTTGGGATTTTCAGCACAATGAGTTGTCTAAAACCATCTTAAATACTTATGGGTTATCGGAAGATATTTTTCCAACTATAAAAGACACTTTTTCTATTCAAGGAAAATTGACCAGTAACGCCGCTCAACAATTGGGGTTAGTTTCCGACATTCCTGTAACCTATAGAGCTGGTGATCAACCCAATAATGCTTTATCTCTAAATGTATTGAATGCAGGTGAAATTGCTGCTACAGGAGGAACATCTGGCGTAGTATATGGTGTCGTGGATAAACCTGCTTTTGACTTACAGTCTAGGGTGAACGGATTTGCACATGTTAACTATACCATAGATAATCAACGGATTGGAATTCTTTTATGCATTAATGGAGCAGGTATTCAGAATAGCTGGATAAGACAAATAGCTGGAAAAGAGTTATCTTATACCAAAGTTAATTCATTAGCAGAAACCATAGAAATAGGAGCAGATGGTATTTCTATCTTACCTTTTGGAAATGGAGCAGAGCGGGTTTTAGAAAATAAAAATATTGGAGCTCAAATTACAGGTTTAAATTTCAATCGACACGGACAATCACATTTGTTTAGAGCAGCCCTAGAAGGAATTGCTTTTGCTTTTGTGTATGGTATCCATATTTTAAAAAGTATGGGTTTAGCCATTAATGTCATGCGAGTGGGGAATGATAATCTATTTCAATCTAAAATCTTTTCTGAGACCATTGCAACCCTAGCGAATTGTAAAATTGAAATTATAGAAACAACAGGGGCTGTTGGTGCTGCGAAAGCTGCTGGCGTAGGCGTCGGTATTTATGACTCTCCAGAAGATGCCATGAAAAATATAGAAGTATTAAAAACGATTTCGCCTAAGGAAGATAGAGCTACTTATGAAGCTGCCTATCAACGATGGGTGGAGGTATTAAATAAAATGATATAAAAACGTGTTGAGGTGTTGACGTGTTGTTGTGAACTTCAGCACAACAGCACGTCAACACCTCAACACGTCAACACATTATAAAAAATGGAATTTTTCAAAGGAATTAACAAAATCAAGTACGAAGGCAGAGAAAGTGATAATCCATTAGCGTTCAAATGGTATGATGAAAATAAGGTAGTAGCAGGTAAAACACTTAAAGACCATTTCCGATTTGCGGTAGCGTATTGGCATACACTCTGTAATACGGGAGGCGATCCTTTTGGGCCTGGTACTAAAATTTTTCCATGGGATGCTAAGGTAGATCCTGTAGCTAGGGCAAAAGATAAAATGGATGCGGCATTTGAATTTATCACCAAAATGGGTATTCCATACTACTGCTTTCATGATGTGGATTTGGTAGATGAAGGAGATAACTTGACCGATTTTAGAAAAAGATTGGATACTATTTCAGATTATGCATTAGAAAAACAAGTGGCTACGGGCGTAAAAGTTCTTTGGGGAACGGCAAATTTATTTTCTAATCCTCGCTATATGAATGGTGCTTCTACCAACCCTGATTTTAATGTAGTGGCGTATGCGGCGGGGCAAGTGAAAAACGCTTTAGATATTACCATCAAGTTAGGTGGAGAAAATTATGTATTCTGGGGTGGTCGTGAAGGCTATATGTCTTTATTGAATACCAATATGAAGCGAGAATTGGATCACATGGCTATGTTTTTACACAAAGCTAAAGACTATGCGCGTAGTCAAGGTTTTACAGGAACGTTTTTCATAGAACCTAAACCTTGCGAACCGTCAAAACATCAGTATGATTATGATGCCGCAACGGTATTGAGTTTTTTACGGGAATATGGTTTGATGGAGGACTTCAAACTGAACATTGAGGTTAATCATGCAACTTTAGCTCAGCACACTTTTGAACATGAATTAGCCGTAGCAGCAGGTGCAGGTGCATTAGGAAGTATTGACGCGAATCGTGGCGATTATCAAAACGGTTGGGATACGGATCAGTTTCCATACAGTTTAAATGAAGCGACAGAAGCGATGTTAGTGTTCCTTCAAGCTGGTGGTTTACAAGGTGGCGGTATTAACTTCGATGCCAAAACCAGACGTAATTCCACAGATTTAGCGGACATATTTGAAGCACATATCGGCGGTATGGATGTATTTGCGAGAGCCTTAATTACAGCAGATAATATTCTTCAAAAATCGCCTTATGCGAATATGAAAAAAGCTCGTTATGCTTCTTTTGATACCAAAGCTGGTCAAGCTTTTGAAAATGGCGAATTGTCATTAGAAGACTTAGCAATTCTTGCTTTACAAAATGGAGAACCTGAACAAATTAGCGGCAAACAAGAGCGATATGAGAATATAGTTAATCAGTATATTTAAATGTATTGTTGTTTTGATGTGTTGTAGTGCTGTCGTTTTCTAGGTAGTAATAACAGCAACACATCAGCACCTCAACACGACAACACGAAATAAAATGCCCAATTGAGCGATTTGAGGATTTAAAATGCTGGCAAGCTGCTAGAGTGTTAGTAAAGATGATTTATACTTACTGTGAAAAAGGAAAGTTAAAAAATGATTGGGATACAAAGAGTCAATTGAAAAGAGCAGGATTATCTATAATGAATAACATTGCAGAAGGTTTCGGTAGAATTAATCGACAAGATGCTTTAAAATTCTATGATTATGCTCAAAGTTCTGCATTGGAGGTTAATAGTATGCTATATGTATTGGAGGATATGGAGTACCTTACACCACAAGAGTTACAGATATTAAGAGAACAAACCAATAAAACCATAAGCCTAACATTGGGCTTTATTCGTTATTTAAGACGTTTGTCTTGAGTGTGTTGTCGTGCTGTTGTAATGAATAACAACAACACAACAACACAACAACACAACAACACAACAATACATGCTAGATACACTAGATTGGATAGTCCTAGGCGGCTATTTTGCGGTCTTATTAGGCGTTGCTTTTTGGGTAATTATGCAGCGTCAGCAGAACAGAGAAGATTATTTTTTAGCGGGTCGAAATGTAGGCTGGTTCGTTGTAGGAGCCTCGATTTTTGCGTCAAATATTGGTTCAGAACACGTTGTAGGTTTGGCAGGACAGGGATTTGAAAATGGTATGCCGATGGCACATTATGAATTGCATGCTTGGATTGTCTTGCTATTGGGTTGGGGGTTTTTACCATTTTATGCTCGAAGTGGTGTATTTACCATGCCTGAATTTTTGGAACGACGGTATGGGCCTAGAGCAAGATGGTTTTTATCTATTTTTTCTTTGGTTGGATATGTATTAACGAAGGTTTCTGTAACAATTTATGCAGGAGGTGTGGTGATTGCCTCTTTGCTAGATGTCAGTTTTTGGCAAGGGGCATTAGCTACAGTAGTAGTTACAGGAATTTATACCGTATTAGGAGGAATGCGGGCAGTGGTATATACAGAAGCTTTCCAAGCTGTTATTTTGATATTAGGTTCTATTTTGACTTTAGTGTTGGGTTTACAAGAAGTCGGCGGTTGGGAAGAATTGCGAAATACAGTAGGGAGTGAACATTTTAATATGTGGCGACCGATGGATGATCCCGATTTTCCTTGGACAGGGTTAGTGTTTGGAGGAACGATAGTTGGGATTTGGTATTGGTGTACGGATCAATACATTGTGCAACGTACGCTGGCGGCTAAAAATATCACTATGGGGCGTCGAGGAGCGATCTTTGGTGCGTTTTTAAAATTGTTACCCGTTTTTATATTTATGATTCCAGGTATTATTGCGTATGCTTTAGTATTGCAAGGTAAAATTGAAATTAATGAAGCAGATAAGGCATTGCCTACTTTGATGATTACCTTACTACCTTCTGGTATTAAAGGGTTAGTAGCAGGTGGATTATTAGCTGCCCTAATGAGTTCATTAGCCTCTGTATTTAACTCTTGTTCGACTTTATTTACGATTGACGTTTATCAAAAAATAAAGCCTGAAGCGTCTGAAAGTCATTATGTGAGAGTAGGACAAATTGCAACGATAATTGTTGTGATTTTAGGAATTATTTGGATTCCTGTAATGGAACGGATTTCAGGTACATTGTATCAATATTTACAAACAGTTCAATCCTATATTGCCCCTCCAATTACAGCTGTATTTTTATTAGGAATATTTTCTAAAAAAATTACAGAAAAAGCTGCTATGGCTACGCTTTGGAGTGGGGTAGCAATTGGTGCAACTCGATTGATTTTGGAATTATATAAAGATAGTTTTGGACCTGAATCTATTTTGTATCAATTCGCAGATATCAACTTTATGCACTTTGCTATCCTAATGTTTGTGATTTGTGTAGCTATTTTATTAGTAGTCAGTTTTATGACTCAACCGCAATCAGAGGCTCAATTAGTAGGTCTTACTTTTCAAACCATTACACCAGAACAACGAGAAGCAGAGAAAGATAATTATGGATTGATTGATGTAGTGGTTTCTGTTGTTTTAGTGGCTGTCATTGTTTGGATTTTAGTGTATTTTACAGGATAAAATTTTTGTTTCCCTAGAGAAATCGAATAGGGCTTCTT
>CAYLSF010000600.1:0-5039 GCA_964385675.1 uncultured Saprospiraceae bacterium | reverse complement strand
GGTTAAAAAAATTTACAGTAAACGCACTTTCACCAGAAACTACTCAAAATATTAAAGGTGGACTCCGATATATTACCTCTTCCAGATGGAAATTTGAAGCTAAACGAAGCGAATTACAAAGAAAAGGGAAGAATATGAATATTACACACTACGGTAGTCATTATTGTATTGAGTGGTAAACATTAAAAACAATAGAACCATCATTGCACGATTTAAGCTCGTGAATGATGGTTCTATTATTCTAGTATAATTCACTATAAGTCGTTGACAATATTTTTCAAACCCTACACCCTTTCAACTACAATACCAGCTCCCAAACCTGCTCCACCACTAATTCCAGCCACACCAAACTGCACATCACGGCGTTCCATTTCGTCCAAAAGTGTCGTAACAATCATTGCTCCACTTGCTCCTTGTGCGTGTCCCATCGTCATCGTACCACCATTGACATTAAACTTTTCTGAGTCAATATTGAAGTCTCTTTGGTATTTCAAGCAAGTTGCTGAAAAGGCTTCGGCAAAGTTGTGCAAGTCAATATCTTGCATGATCAATCCAGCTTTTTTAACCGCATTTTCAATCGAATATTGACCACCCAATAACATGATAATTGGTTCACAGGCCGTACTATCGTACGCTCGAACTTTTGCACGGGGTTTTAGTCCTAGTGCTTTTCCTTTTTCTAAATCCCCCATTAACAGAATACAAGCTCCATCACCCATAGTTGGCGAATTCCCTACATGATGTAAATGTTTTAATTTGTCAACCTGAGGATAACGCTCCTTAATTTTTGCTTGAATACTGGAAGAAATATAATTTTGAAAAATTGGTTCAAATCGCTCTAATCCTTCTACCGTTGAATTCGGTCGAATATTTTCATCATAACCTAAAATAACTTGTCCATTCGCGTCCTTAACTGGAACTAGGGATGGTTTAAAATAGCCTTGTTGTGTCGCATAAGCAGCACGTTGATGAGATTGTACGGCATAAGCATCCAATTCCGCTCGTTCAAAACCTTCTAAGGTCGCAATCAAATCAGCAGATACGCCCATGTGCGTAAAATGTGACTTTTCCACCACTTGCTTATCTGAAAACCAAGCTCCTTTATCTGCAAACATCGGCACACTTGATAACATTTCTATCCCACCTGCAATCACCAAGTCAGACATCCAAGCGTTAATCTGAGCCGTAGCCAATCCTATCGCTGTCAACGCAGAAGAACAAAACGTATTCACCGTCATACCATCCATCTGTTCTGACCAACCATGATACAGCGAAGATACTTTTGCAATGTTCGCCCCTTGTCCCCCAACCTGCCCTACACAACCTAGAATGATTTTGTCTAAGTCTTTATCATTCAACCCATTTCGTTCTTCTAAAGCGGTATACAATTGCGATAAAACATCAATAGGCTTGATGTCTCTTAACGCTCCATTTTTAGCTGAACCCTTACCTCTAGGCGTTCTAACCGCATCAAAAATGTAGGTTTCTCTAGCCATTTAAAACGACGAGTTTAAACCTATAAGGTTTTAAAAACCTTATAGGTTTTGATTGCAAAAATTAATTAAAAAGTCTTGTCCCATCTACCCAACAGCCATGAAATCCGACGGGTACACGCTGCGGTAAGATAATTCTAGCTAAAGGCTCTTTATCCATATTTTTAGCATCTACGATAATGACCTCAGAAGTGCCTTCTCTAGCATCGGTTACAAAACTAATGACATAACCATCATCTTCTGAAGTGGCATTGGGTTTTGATATGAACGGCGATTCACTTCCATATTTATATTGTCCATATTCATGCGTTACAGACGTTCCTTTTTCGGTGTCATATTTCATAATCGCATCAAATCGGAAGGTCTTAGACAATTCCAATCGCTGATTGTAGGCAAATTTAGATTTACGCCCTAAGTAACGGCTATTCATCAATGGAAACTCCGTTTTTACATCATCAAGCCTATACTCTTTAGTTTCGCCAGTTTTAAGGTTAAAACGATAACGATGCAAATACGCATTTAACAATAAATACGCACTTAGTTTTTCTACGGCAGTTGAGCCTTTTGGCAAGTTCTTTTGCGGCGTTGGGTCAGGATTAATACAACAGTCCATTACAATCTCATCCCCTTCTTCCCAACAATTAATCGTATGATAAATATAACACGGTTCTGCCTCAAACCAGCGTACATCTTCCGCATTTCCAAAGCGAGGAATAATGCCAAATCGACTCGGCATATCCTTCTTGAAAACAGGTACTGCTTTCCCTTTTCGTACCATCACGCCAATATCATAAATCAAGGGTAAATCCATTAAAATGGAATAGTTCTCTGTAATCCCCAAATCGTGCGGAATACGAGGGCCAGGCGTTGGCACTTTTGTAAAATGCTTGACTGTCCCTGTTCCATTGATTACGCCATACGCCAAATACGATCCCGTCAATTCATAATCAAAAAACATCATTTCATTGGCAATTTCATCTACTTTGATATGTGCCATTGCCTTTGAAGTCAATGTTCCATTGTAATCTTGAACGCCTTTAGTCTCTAACGTAATTGGGTCAATTTCGTATAAGTCGCCACACATATACCAACCTGCTAATAATTTTCCATTATGAAAACCCACAGCTGTATTTGCCGTATCTTTCAACGGCACTCCCCTATTCCACGGACGCTTCATATTAGCCGCTAAACTTCCCATCAAACCTTGCCACAGCGATTCGCCCGCTAATTCCTCTTCTTTAAAATTTGTCGTTTTGACCCAACGATTGCGATACGTCGCTTTTCCATTTTCTAAATGTACCGCATGCAACATCGCATCTCCGTCAAACCAATGATAATGCCCTTTGGGTTCAAATTTCGGATTTGGACCATTTCGCACATACGAGCCATAAATATCTTTTGGAATCTCTCCAATTACCTTCAAATCTTCTGCTACAATTTCTTCAAATATCGGAGCATACGGCCCCAATAAATATGGATTCGCCTCTTCTAAGGCGTAATTCATAATGTCGTTTTTCATGTTTTTTTAGAAGTCAGACCGCTTCGCTCCCGATAGCTATCGGGAGCGAAGCGGTCTTTTTTAAAAATTATTTTCCAACTACAAAACTGGCAACTGTTGTAAAACTGCCGCCGATATTTAATGTACCTATATTTTTTGCTCCTTCGACTTGATAGTCATTCGCTTTTCCAGCGACTTGTTTATACGCATCTAGCATCATACGTACACCTGTTGCCCCTACGGGATGCCCACACCCAATGAGTCCGCCACTAGGATTAACAGGTAAATTTCCATTTTGACTAATTGTATTGGCTTCTATGACTTTCCATGCTTCGCCAGGTTTGGCTAGTTCAAAATGCTCTAAAGCTGCATACTCAGAAATCGTAAAACAATCATGTGTTTCTATTGCATCTAAAGCGGTAACATCACTAATATTTGCTCTTTTAAAAGCATCTTGAATTGCTCCTTGCAAGTGTGGAAATGGATAATCGGATTGATAGCTTTCATTTAGTTTTTGTGCGAGGGTAATCGGAGCAGTTCGATGTCCCCAACCTTTGATATAAGGAATAGACTCAAAAGGAATATTCTGTTTTTGAGCGTACTGCTTCGCATATTTGGCAGAAGCTAAAAAGATGGTGGCACTTCCATCGGTGACTCTACCACAATCCGATTTGCGTAATGTCCCTTCTACAATCGGATTAATCGTATTATTATTTTCAAAAAAGGCATCGGCTAGTTCCCAATGACGAGTTTGAGCATTGGGATTCCGTTGAGCATTTTCGTAATTGATTTTGGAGATAGCTGCTAAATGTTCGTCTTTTATACCAAAACGCTCCTGGTAATATTCCTTAATTTTTGAAAATAAATTGACCCATGGAAATAGGGCATCTTCCGCTTCATGACCAATCCATGCAGCAGCCCCTAAGTAGTTTGCCGCATCTTTTCCATTTACATTCCGCATCATTTCAATGCCCGATACCGCAACCAAATCATAATGATTTGCCTCAATTTCTCGCATTGCCGATAAAATCGCCATACTTCCAGAAGCACAAGCCGCTTCGTGCCGAGCCGTAGGAATACCTGCTAATTGTGGACAAAGCTGAACCAATAAACCACCTAATTGTCCTTGACCACAAAACAATTCACCTACAAAATTTCCAATATGTGCACTTTCAATATCCTCCATATCAATCTGACTCGTCTCTAGTGCTTTATCAAAACTCGCTTTTAAAATATCAGAAATTTCTTTGCCTTGTCGATGCCAATTGACTTTAAAATCGGTTTGAGCACCTCCTAGAATATAAACTCGGTTCATAATATGGTATTTAAAAAACTGAACATAGTGTTCAATTAGTACAAATGTATTAAAAATTGAACAGAGTGTCCAGTTTTTTAAAATTTATTTTACCATTAGAAATATCTTTTATTACAAATATTAGGAAAGGTAAATATTAAGTACTCCATAAAAGCATATTAATTTACAAGGTGGAGGAGGTATTTTTTCCTGCCTATTGGGGTTACAGAAAAATCTCAATCTTGATATTTTTCTTCATTTTGATTGAATAAGGTAGTATCTATCTAATATTCAAATTCTAGGGTTAAACTAAATGAGAAAATTATAGTAACTATTTCACGATCAACATTATTTATTCATTGAAAGCTAAAGCAAATCACTACAATATCTACAGTTTGTTAGTTTGAATTAATGATTCTTTTGATGTCTTCTCTATTTCTAAGTTGTAGATTGAATGTGTACTCATTGTTTGAAGTCTTAGATGTAATCACTTCACTAACAAATTTAGTCTTATTTTGTAAAGGAAGTTCAAAAGCAATAATTTGAATAGAAATGCTTGATGGAAAATAAATTTTGGATTTATTTTCACCAAATCGCATATAAAAAATATCATCTTCAAAATGATACAAAGGAATAATAGCATTTTAGACTTTGGAAAAAAAAAGGGGCAAAATGTAAATTCTGTATTTTAGAGTGTGAAAAAAAAATCAGAAACATTTTGCCAAGATTTATTAGAACTTGAGCTGAAACAAGT
>CAYLSF010000599.1:0-5044 GCA_964385675.1 uncultured Saprospiraceae bacterium | reverse complement strand
ATTTTTCAGAATGTTTGGGGCTTGAAGCCACGTTTTTCAGATGAAAACTTATTGAATGTATCTGATTATAGAGCAGAATATGGCGTTTTTGGTATTTCTAAAAGAGATTTTTTTGAAGATGAAGTGGTAGCAAGATACATTATAGGGAAAGCAGTGATCACGACTATTGAACCAGAAAAAGAGTTTGAAAATTTCTCAAAAGTTAGATTTGTAAAATTTGTTGACCAGTTTTTGTATCTGACGAATATTAATCAAAAATAAATCTGTGATACTTCTAAGCAAATTCAAGCAGCTTCTGCTTTAAATCAAAATCCGTTTTTATTTCATCAATATTCTGAGAAAAGGACTTTATTCAAGCATTTCTTTATAAAAAGAAAAAAGCTGTGGAAAACTAAGAGTTAACCACAGCTCTTTTTTATCAAAAAATCTGTAAAGTCTAATTTTGCAACTTAAATCTTACAGGTAAACGATATATCATTTTAACCTTCATATTATCCTTGATGGCTGGTTGATACCATTGAGGTAGATTTTTCAAAACACGTATCACTTCCTCGCTACAACCACCACCTATTTCTTTTTTCACTCTGATATTGATGATTTTGCCCTTTTCATCGACTACAAATTCAGTCATAGTTAATCCTTCAATGCCATTTTCTCTGGCAATAATCGGATAAACAACATTTTTGTAAACATCTCCTATGAACTTATAATCGTTACAATAATAAGCTTCGTCTTTCATTTTCTCTGAAATCAAGGGATGTCCATCCTCATCTTCTTCATAAATATCTTTTGATTTGATGACACAATCTTTTTTATAAAAAGGGCGTAAATCTACTCGAAAGAATACAATGTCTTTATCATTCCAGTCTTCTTTACCATCTTCCCAACTGCCCCATTTATCATCTTTTTTGATAGCTATTTTACCTTTATAGAAGTAGTCAATATCGTCATAAATATTACTAGCTGTGTTTCCTAGCGTGTCCATCAAGCCCGCATGATTATCCTTTTTATAAATGATATGTTGATTTTGTTGAGAAAGCAGATCATACATGGCCTGCAATACAAATATTCCATTCAAATCAATTAGGCCTGATTTTTCATTGATTTTAACAATTGCATGGGAGTATGAAAAATTATACGCATTATCAAATTGAAATGGAATAACCACTTTATTCTGAATATCTATATAGCCCCATTTACCATCTTTCATAGCAGCAATACGTCCATATTTATATGACTTTAAGGAGTCATATTCACAAGGAATAACCAAGCTATCCAATTTGTAAAAAGTCATGCCCCATTTACCATCTTCTTTCTTAGGAGTCAATGTCTGAGCATTAGATACGATACTAACCGTAAAGGCTAATGCAATGATTACTAAATGTTTCATCGAGTAATTTTTTTGAGTTAAAAAATAATTTCACAAAAGTAGCACGAACCGATGGTTCGTTCAAATAATATTCTATTCCCTTTTCGGCTTAGAATTAATATATTTTGGTTCTAAACCCTTTTGTGTAAAAATTAAACCGATCATTTCAAAACTGAAAAAGGAATAAAACGAACCATCGGTTCGTGCCACTCTCGTTCCAGCACTTTCAAAATATCAATATTTTGATATACAAATATAAATCACTGATTTTACAGTTTATCCAGTTAGTAGCTACTAACTAAAAGTCAATATATTCTTTCTAAGTAACCGCCCAAATCATTAAGTTATTGTTTGAGCGTTATATGGTTCAATCAACGCTTTTGATATACCACCGAATAGTTTAAACATCAGATATATTTGATATTTCCTGTATCTAAATAATCAAATACTTATTCAAGTAAAATTCAAGTATTATCAGCTTTCCTTTCCTCTATACTTTGAGAAAAGGGTTTAGTGAAAAGTTTTACCTTGCTTCATCAAGCGTCATAATAGTTTTTAGCTCAAGACCGAGCATGAAACTACAATTCTTATAGTTGAAATCGACAAAATATTTCTAAATTTAAACTTCAGAAGTATTTATCAAAATCAATCAACTTGAAAACGATTAAGGTAAAAAAAGGTCAAATACTACAAAGGAAAGGCGATGTAAATACCAGTGTTTATCACGTAAAATCTGGATTACTGCGCACTTATTCGATTGATCAGAAAGGAAAAGAACATATTTATATGTTTGCGCCAGAAGGTTGGATTATTGTGGACTCTGTTCTCGCGGGTAATGCAGGCGAATTATTTATAGATGCATTAGAAGACTCCGTTTTAGGGAAAAGAGAGAAAGATATATCCGCAGAGGGCAATAGCGAGAAATTTATTAATCGACTCATTGTTCTTCAAAAAAGGATTATCATGCTCATGAGCGCAACTGCTATCGAACGTTATGAACATTTCCTAAAGACCTATCCTGATATCGTCCAACGAGTACCTCAACGAATGATTGCTTCTTACCTTGGTATCACTCCTGAAGCCCTTAGCGCCGCAAAGCGAAAACGCTATTCCAAATAATTCTTACTCTTTACCTGAATTCTTAATCTATATTAATGCACAGCAATTGAGCAGTCTATAATTTTACAACAGATTTTTAATTAAAACAATAAAAGCATGTCTGCGAAAATATTGACAATAGATAGCTCTAGTTCAGAAGCCGCATTTAGTGTAAAGAAAGTCGGTTTTATCACAGTAAAAGGTACATTATCCGATTTTAGCGGTCAGATTACCTTTGATAAAGAAGATGTAGAAAATTCATCGTTTGAAGTATCAGTAAATACGAATACTATAAAAACAGATAGTGCCAAAAGAGATGAACACCTTAGAAATCAAGACTTTTTTGATGTAGACAATTATCCAAATATCAGCTTCAAGTCTACTTCGATACAATCATCAGGAACGCAATTCAAAGCCTTAGGTAATTTAACGATTTTACAAACTACAAAATCAATTGAAATACCATTCGACTATAACAATGGTGTTTTCAGTGGTAATTTCTTCATTAATCGCTTAGACTATGGTTTAGGTAAAAAATTTCCTTCCTTGATTGTTGGAAAAACTATTCAAATATCAATTTCGTGCAAAACAAAATAAATCAACAAAACATGAAAAATCTAAATATTCTTTTTAAAGTATCAGCTATTCTTTGGATTATTTGGGGCTTGGTACATGTATTAGCAGGCGTAATAACTATCAGTGGCGTCGCTTCTGGAGATATAGCTGCAAGTATTGGCGGTATTGCAGATGCTGTAAATTCTGAAACACTTCAAATGGATTATCCTGATGCGCTCGGCGCTATTCTAAGTCAACACGGTTTTAACTTATTATGGATAGGGATAGTGACTTTTATATCCGCATTTTACGTTTGGCGAGGCAATGCAAACGCTATCTTTCTAGCAGCTCTTACAGGTGGTTTGGCAGATGTTGGTTATTTCCTTTTTATGGATTTAGGTGGTTATGTGAACTTTATGCCCGGTACAGTCATGACAATAGTCTCCGCTACAGCTATTATTACCAGTTTCTACGCGCATTTTAAAACTAAAAATGCCTAACTCAACATAAAATCATATTATCTCTCTCAAAGGTGAGTCATTCCTAACAGTTAGAAATGACTCATTTTTAGTATTAACGATTACCAATATAAGTTCCAAAGTAATTCCTTACAACTTATAGATATTGAATCCTTTAAAATTCAGCAATGATGACTTTATCTGAAAGTTGTGTTTCAGAGATTGCGCCACCAATAATTACAACTTTTTGCTCAGCTGTTATATAGCCTGCATATCCAGATAATCCAATTGGTAAATTATTTGTTTCAGACCATATGTTAGTTTCAGGGTTATATACTCCACATTTCGTAGTAGGAGTGATTTGTGTTAAATCTCCACTATCACCTGTTGGTGTTATCACCCAACCATTATCCAATAAAAAACCAATATGTCCCGCGCTTGTAGTAGTCATATTTGATTTTACTGTCCATGTTTCAGAGACTGGATCGAATATTTCAACATCGGATAAAGCTTCAATGCTCATCCCATTAATTGTTCCTCCTCCTGTACTTAATATACGTCCGTCTTGCAATATAGTACAGGTGTGTTCAGAGCGTCCAATATTCATACTACCTGTCGCTGAAAGTATATTGGAAGTTGGATTAAAAATCTCACAATTATTTAAAACAGTTGGAAATCCACCATTGGTAGATAATCCTCCACTAATAAGTACATTTCCATTAGGCAGAGAAGACATAACATGTGTAACTCTTGGATTCGACATATCTGGACCATTTGACCAAGTATTTGTTACAGGATCATATATTTCCGTCGAAGCAGTGGTAGCTCCTATTGTTCCAAAAAAATCATTTAGATCCAAAATAGATGTGCCACCTGTTACCAATATTCGATTATCTGACAATAAAATGCCTTTGTGCCTTGCTCGTGCCGTATTCATAGAATCGGTAATAGTGATAGAATTAGAGATAGGGTCATAAATTTCACATGTCTTTATCACTGTTCCATTGATATCTACGCCTCCAATGATAAGGACTTTATTATCATTCATTTCAATACAAAGTGCTTGTGATCTTGGAAAATTTAAACTTGGCCCTTGTGTAATACTTCCATCCAATTCCGAGTAAATGTAAGTATCTGAGATGATTGTACTTTCGGATTGACCACCGAATATCATAAATCCATTTGGTATTTTTGCAAAACCCATTGCACCTATACCAAATGGTAAAGATGATGTATTTTCAGTCCAACTAATATCGCTACTATATAAACAACTCCCGTCATCCTCAGTCGCTAGTGGATTATAATTGATAGCTGTAGAGTCGGTGCAACCTAAAACAGTTTGTGCGAATATGCAGCTTCCATCATCATCGGTAGCCAATGGGGCATAATTGGTCGCTGAGGAATCGGTACAACCAAAAACGATTTCATTGTTATCGTCACACGAATTTAATATCATAAAAGCAATAAGCGTTAAGCATGTCCATCTAAAGAGAAAACTAATTTTATACATTATCTCAATGTTTAATTTTATAAAAATTATATTTGGATTGTTTTCAGAAAAATC
>CAYLSF010000598.1:0-5046 GCA_964385675.1 uncultured Saprospiraceae bacterium | reverse complement strand
ATAAGATTGTATTAAAAGATAAAGCTATTTATAGTGTAATATTATTATAAAAACGCCTAATCCTTTTTTCTAAATGCCCAAAATAATAAGGTGTATAACAAGATGTCGTATGTTATTTTAAAGCTACAAAAAACTTAACTTGTCATCAATTCTACATAAAAACGGAATAAGATGACAAAAGAAGAATACCTAGCAATGGCCTTGAAGCAGTGGGAAGAACTCAATCATTTAGAAGAAGAGAGTGATAATTTCTACGATTTTGAAAAGGGTTTTGAGGCTATCATATTGAAAAATAGTCAAGCTCTATTAGAGGGTCGATTAGATAAAGGCAGTATAGATAGACGTAAAAAAAAAGATAACGACTAGATTTGGAGTGGTGAGCGTACATAAGCTGCATAAATTATATTCGGATGTAAGTGTAAGTTGTTTAAGTCCTTATTTGGAAGAATTAAGTGTTTATTTAGGACAAAAAGAAGCTTATGCTTCTGCGTCCGAAACAATGGAAACTTTACTACATGTAAGGGTTAATGGTATGCAGATACAACGACAAGTCATGAATTATGGTGAAAAAGTTGAGTCTTTATTATCAGAAGAAACTCCACCTTTAGAATTAGGATCAGAGGAACCTGTGTACGGAATGATGGATGGTGCGATGATTTTCACAAGAGAAGAAGGATGGAAAGAGGTAAAATTGGGTCGAGTGTTTAAAGAGCGAGCTTTGTTTAGTTTGAATGAGAAGCGAAACTGGGTAAGAAACTCCGAGTATATCTCTCATTTAGGAGAACATAAAGCTTTTGAGCAAAAATTTGGAGTTGTTTTAGACAAATATGAGCATCTAGACAAACGGTTAGTTTTTATAGGTGATGGTGCAAAATGGATATGGAATTATGTACAAGCAGAATATCCGAAAGCTACTCAAATACTAGATTTTTATCATGCTGCTGAGCATTTAGCCAAATTTTCTAAATTCTATTTTCATAAAAAAGATAGCGAACAAGCCCAGAAATGGCTTGAATCAACTCGAAAATTATTAAAAGAGCAAGGTGTTAAAAGTATGCTTCAACAAATAGAAGCGTTAGAACAAAAAACACCAACTATAGAAGCAGAACGACAGCGATTAATCAATTATATCAAAAACAATCAGAAGAGAATGGATTATCCTACTTTTATTAAAAAAGGCTTATTGATTGGTTCTGGTGCTATTGAGGCTGCTCATAGAACAGTAACACAGAAGCGACTTAAGCTTTCTGGACAGCGATGGTCTAAAATTGGTGCTCAAAGAGTGTTGAATTTAAGAACCATTGCTTTAAGTGATAGATGGTATCAACTACAAAATATCATTAGACAAAGAGCTTAACGACATTTTGTTATACACCTAAATAATATCCCTATAGCCAATAAACCACCTAATACAAAAGCCCACATTGGAATACTATGTTCATGTTTATGTGTTACTTCAAATGTTAGCGTTGCCCATTTAGACTGATGTGTTAACTCATCGCTATCTGTAATATTAATCATGTGAATAGTTCGCAAATAATAGACCCCATCTTCTGGCAGATTTACCATGACCATTCCTTGTTCATTCGTTCGTAGCTTTTGACCGCTAGTGTGCGTATGATTGTCCTCTTCATGTTCGTGCTCATGTTCATGATCATCATGTATATGGGCATGAATACTGTTGATATAATCAGCATACACCAATTGATTAGAAAGTGGTTTACCCTCTAATAATAACTGGACTTCTAATTTTTCACCACTATACTTTTCATAAGGATTAGTTTGTGGAACAAATTCAATCGGATAACCTAATACCGTCTTCCAGTCATTTGTCTTGAGTTCACCAACTTGATAAATGGCTTTTATATGTTTCTCATAACTTTCTACTGCATTTTGCTCTAGTAAGTTATTCGTCGTACGATATTCGAGCATATCCAAAACACCATCGTGTTTAAGGTAGTCATTAAACTCTTTAGCAGGAAGTTCTATATTTCTAGCTTTGGTAGAGACTCCTGCTACATAAGTTCCTGCTTTACTCGTATTAAAAGTCAATTGAGTGATGGTACTGTCTTGATCTTTCCATTGAGCAGAATCAATGGCAATTCTTTCGCCTTGTGCAACGATAGAAGCATCTAGCATTCTATCTCGTGTGATAGTATTTTCACTTTTTTCAAAAGTTCCATTATATAGACTTAGCGTTACTTCTTGATTAGGCTGCAAGAAGTAGGTTTCCATTTTTATATACAGGTCATGACTGCATAATAGTATGATTGCTAATAGCAAGTAAAAGGAGCGGTAAAATTGACGTTTAAATTTTATAGCAATTTCCTCTAGATGTAAATTCATCATTTATTTCAATGGTTTATTACAATTAATGGGGTCAAATATAGGGATACGCAGTCAAATTTTATCCTAATTCAAAGGTTGTTATTCCATATATCTTGTCCATATCCATTTTGGGCATGCCTCCATAATACATCCTCGCACATTCAAATACATATTGAGCATCATATTTTTTTACTAATGCTAAAGCTTCTTTATTGACTGTCGGAATATCAAGAAAAACAGCTTGACCGACTGCACTTTTTAAACATGCCTTATACAATTCTTCTGCAATTTTTTCACTATCTGCAAAGAGCGGCCCTATCTTGAAGCCTTCTTCTACTTCTCGAATGGTTGCATAGCCCTGTATTTGTTCTCCTTTGGTGTATTTAAAGGAGGTACTATTTGGAATCTTTAGCCAATTTGACAGAAATCGCTTTCTCTGAAATCCAAAACATGAAATATCATAATCTAATACGGCATCAAAATCGCTTGAAGTGATGGTTGATATATGCTGACTAACTTCGGTTTGCTTCCCTATACATTTATAACGCTCATCTCTAAATGCTATCTCAAATCCACCTTTTTGATAAAATGGCTGCATTGCTACAACGCCATCCATGCCAATTGACGCCCCTTCTTTAAGCCTTTTCAATAATAAATCACGCCTCAAATACCATAATTTTCTGCCAATTCCTTGTCCCCTAAAGTCAGGATGAACAATGAATAACCCCATAAAACCAAACGCTCCATTGTAAGAGACCACAGCCCCTGCTGCAATTAGTGTATTGTCAACTTCAAATCCATAGAATCCATTCGGGTCGGTTTGCCAAAACACCTCAAAATCATATTTTCCCGGATTCCAACCTTCAGCTTTTGCCCAATCAACCAATATCTTGACTTCTGCTTTATCTAATTGCTTTAGTTTTAAATTTTTTATATCTACCATAGGTAATCGTTTTAATCTTAGATTAAGTGTCTGAATTATTTTGTCGCTCTTTCCAATTTATCATTAATCGTCTTACCCAATCCATAGTCTGGAAATCTTTCTGCAAGGATTAAATCCAGTTTTAAAGCATCCAATTTATGAAGGGCTTGATATAAATTAGCGGCGGCCTCGTTTAAGTTTCCTGTTTTCGATAAGATTTCTACTTGTGTCGTATTTTTTAACTTGGTGTCTCCTGTAAATTTTAAGACACCAATGGATAAATTATCATAGCGTAGCAGACTTTGTTGTACATCGTTAACCAAGATAGTTTTTGTTTGAGGGGCATAATGTTTAGCTAACATGCCTGGTGCATTAGGGGATTTTTCGTTCTTATTTTTTAGTTTGACTTGCCCCACCACCTTCTCTATCTCCTCTATCGCCAAAGAACCTAATCTATAGATAATCACTTCATTATTTTCAAAACCAATTATCGTTGATTCGAGTCCTTTAATACATTCTCCACCTTCCAAAATCATAGGAATATCATTTTTAAAATAGGACTCAACATGTGAGGCACGAGTAGGACTAATTCTTTTAAAAGGATTTGCACTCGGTGCAGCTAAGGGAAATGGTAGTTGTTTTAATAATTTTAAAGTTACAGGATGATTTGGGATTCTTATCCCAACCGTATCTTTTCCTGCGGTGATTAAGTCTGGGACAATAGGTTTCTTCTTTAAAATTAAAGTTAAAGGGCCTGGCCAAAAATGCTTCGCAAGTAATTTTGCTTTCGGCGGAAAGTCACTTGTTATCGCTTCAATTTGCTTAATAGCGTGAAGGTGAACAATTAAAGGATTGAACAATGGTCGTTGCTTAACCTTAAAAATTTTCCTTATTGCGTTCTCATTATAAATATTTCCTGCCAAGCCATAAACAGTCTCTGTAGGTATCGCTACTATATCTCCATTGGTCAAAAAATTAGCAGCTTTTACTATGTCATTAGAAATAATCGTCATTGAATGATATTATAATTTAGCAGATGAGGTAAAACATTTACCTCTATCAACGTAACAACTCGCTTTTTTGCTTAAAATTAGTCATTTCCATAAACTTGTAAGTCATGATCTTCACTTTGCTGTTAATAAAATGTTCCATTATTATAGTTATTGTAGTTAATTCAAATTGAGTATTTCAGTACCCTCTAAAACCAAATCAAGTCTTTACTATGACGAATAAATAGTCATAATAAAGACTTGATATACAGCATAAACTGCTATTTTTAGTCGGCTCTTCTTTAGTTTTGAGGTTCTGCTTCGCCTTCATCTACATCTACGATTTCCATAGCTCGTTTGCGTATCAACCAATTCATGTGAAGCAAAACATCTATTTCTTCCTTATATCGTATTTCACTTACATTACCAAAGACATGCAGGATAGTATGTTTTCCATTTTCTGCGGAACATGCGGATCTAGTTTGCATATGATTGACGTTGATTTGAGTGCCATCCGAATTAAAGATTCTTGAGGATATACCACTCTTGATAATTGATGAACTAGCTCCATCAATGGCAAGTAAAGTTGAAGAATTTCCAGCACAAGTGATTGTCGATTGAGTACCATCTGGATTGAATAATGTAGCTGAATTTCCATTTATATAAATGGTAGAACGGGTACCATCAAAGTTTTTTACCGAGATGTTGCTTCCATAATGATAAACACTAGTAGAAGCATGGTTAATATCCTTTTCTTTTTGAGCAAAGCTTTCATCCGAAACGAACGCAATAGGTAGAAAATAATGC
>CAYLSF010000597.1:0-5046 GCA_964385675.1 uncultured Saprospiraceae bacterium | reverse complement strand
GGCTACGAAAATAAAAAGGAGATTCGTCTTGACTATCAAGCAGTTACTAATCATTTCATCACGAATTATTAAACAACTTCAATACTAAAACATGCTCTTAGTCAGCCCGATTCTTTGAAGATTCTTCTTTATTTTTCACCACTAATCCTTTCTACAAACAAACTATAGGCATCTTTCATCGGCAAATCATAATTGACTTTTAGGCGTCTTCTTTTAGAAGATAGTTGCTTTCCTGTTTTAGGATTTTGCCCAATTAAGTTATAATCTTCCCAATAGATACCAATACCTCTTTTTTGCCAATTGGGTAAAGTATTGAAATTGATACCATACTGGAAAAGGAGTTCATTTTTATACGCTACGGATTGTCCTGTGAGTTGGGTAGTTGCTTCTTTTTTACTCATGCCGTCTTTACGAAGTGTCCAATAACAGTAGGCATTCAGCGAATTTCTAAAAGCATCTTCATTTCGCCACCTAAAATAATCTACCACAAGATTTTTAGATGGTAATTGAGATATTCTACAATCAAATATGCCTATATCTTGAAGGAGTAAAGAGAATTTTGCACTCGCTTCTCCTGCTAATATGGAATTATATTTTCGGACTTTTCGACCAAAAGCCGTTTCATTCAATGAAAAGAGTAGTGAGATCTCATCGCTTTCCGTATAGCCGTATATGACCTTAAATCCGCAGGTAAATAAGTGTTTAGTTGTTTCAACCATATAATCTCGAAATCGAGTATCAAATGGAGCTTCAAAATTATGTGTTTCTTTGGTGAGTTTGGTGAAACTTCTTCCATCTAATCGGGCGACTATATAAATATTGGGGAGTACATAAGTATCATTGAGCGTTTCATAAACCCGCATCGTTTTATCTAATTCCTTAAATTTCATTGTCCCTTTTTTAGTAAAGTAGCTTAAAACTATCCATGAAAACCTTCCTTAATCGTTAGAAGTTCCAATAAATAAAAATCGCATGATTTGTAACTATTAAGCATTTTCAAGATTAGGCATTATTTTTTGAAAATCCACGACTCTTTTCCCCAGTCAAGCTGAGGACAAGCCTATGAAAAGTCGTCTTGACCAACATGAGTGGGACCTGTCTGCCGAACAGGCAGGTTCCGAAACAAGTTCGGAATGACGTGTACTGAATATTGTGTTGAATAGTTACCAACATTTTATAATGCAAATTTGAATTTCCCAACTTCCCGTTCTACCTTTGTTCTTGATAAATTAAATTGTAAATGGGGTGCCTATCAACGGCTGAGATTAAACCCATGTACTAATCCATAAAAAATTAAGAAGGATTAGACAGGAACCTGGCCAGGTAATTCTGGTAAGGGACGTTGCAGTTTAGTAATAGTTTTTAATTAGGAATTATGAATTAGGAATTACGAATTAAAATTTGCTCCTAATACAAAGTAGTTAATTCCTAAATTTACTATTACTTGCTCCCCTTTGTTGAACTCACCTATAATTTTAATGCTAAATGTCCCTTTTCAAGGGGGTAACTCATTTTGAATAACTTAATAGTTTATTCCTAATGATACATTTTAGGTATTCAAAATTAACACGAGAAAGAAGTGATTCAACAACTAAAATCTTATTCAATCATGTTTAAACAATTACTAACACTTGTAATGGTGTTGAGTGCTGTCATTTCCTATGCACAAGTTACGATTAGCGGTAGCGTTGCGAATGCGGAAGGTGAACCAATTATTGGAGCAAATGTCGTTTTAGAAAACACATTTAGAGGTGACCAAACAGGGGCTGAGGGCTTTTTTGCGATTACAGATGTAGAGCCTGGTACGTACAAAATGTTGATTTCATACATTGGGTACGAAACAGAAATTAAAGGTGTCACAGTAAAAAGTGATGAGTTGTTTATCGAAGTGAAGTTACAGAAAAGTGAGTATTTGGTGAATGAAGTAACCGTGATTGCGACGCGTGCAACTTCTAAAACACCTGTGGCTTTTACGAATGTAGATAAATCTACATTAAATGAAAATAACTTAGGGCAGGATATGCCGACTTTGTTACAATTTACACCAAATGCAGTTATTACATCAGATGCTGGAAACGGAATTGGGTATAGTGGTATTCGTATCCGAGGAAGTGATGCAACTCGTATTAATGTAACGATTAATGGTATTCCATTAAACGATGCAGAATCACAAGGTTTATTTTGGGTGAATTTACCCGATTTTGCTTCTTCTGTGGATAATGTACAAATTCAGAGAGGAGTAGGTACTTCCACAAATGGAGCAGGAGCTTTTGGGGGGACAATCAACTTATTGACGGATAAGTTGGAAAGAAAACCACATGCTAATATTAGTGGCTCAGTGGGTTCTTTTAATACCTCTAAATTGACGGTTGATTTAGGTTCTGGGTTATTAGGAGATAAGTTTACAGTTAATGGTCGTTTCTCGAAAATTGATTCAGATGGCTTTGTAGATAGAGCGGCATCTGATTTGATTTCGTTTTATGGTTCTGCTAATTATTATGGTAAAAATAGTTCGTTGCGTTTTATTGCCTTTCATGGTGAAGAACGTACGTATCAAGCATGGTATGGCGTATCCGCAGAGACGTTATTGACCGATAGAACTTTCAATGCTGCCGGTACAGAAAGAGAACCACCGTATGAGGATCAAGTAGATGATTATCATCAAACACATTATCAATTATTGTACACACAAGAAATTAACCAATTGACTTTAAATCTTGCTGGACACTATACTAAAGGAGCTGGCTTTTTTGAAGAGTACAAAGCTGATGAAGATCCAAATGCTTATAATCTGATAACTACAGGATTTGTACCCGCAGGAGTGAGTGCTACGGACTTAGCTCGTAGAAGATGGTTAGATAATGATTTCTATGGTGTTACGTATTCTGGTACGTATAAGACGGAAGATAGGAAAATGGAAATTACCGTAGGCGGTGCGTGGAATACCTATATTGGTGATCACTTTGGACAAACCATTTTTGCGGATAGTGCGGTGGATAATAATGCTTTACTAAATGCAGCACCTCGCTATTACGAGTCAACTGGTGAAAAGCAAGATTTTAATATTTTCGGAAAATTGAATTACCAAGTTAATCCTCAATTTAATGCTTATGTAGATTTACAATATAGAAATGTAGCACATAATTTTGCTGGAATTGATAGCGACTTAGTGCCAATTGCTGAAGATGAAACTTTTAATTTCTTTAATCCTAAAGTTGGAGTAACGTATTCTCAAAGCCCTAATGCGACATGGTTTTTATCTTATGCAGTTGGTAATAAAGAGCCAAATCGTGCAGATATTAAAGATGCAATAGAGGGAAGAGAACCCGAAGCAGAAACGTTACATGATATTGAATTAGGGTATCGTTTTCGTTTGAAAAATGCGGTATTTAATGCCAATGCTTATTATATGTTGTACAATAATCAGTTGATTCCTACAGGGCAAATTAATGATGTAGGGGCAACAATTCGTGCAAATGTAGAGGATAGCTATCGTGTAGGGTTAGAACTAGATGGAGAAGTGAAAATCTCAGAATTATTCCGTTGGAGATTAAATGTAGCCTTGAGTCAAAATAAAATTAATGATTTTGTAGAGTATGTAGATGATTGGGATAATGGCGGACAAATTACTATTGACCATGGTACAACGGATATTGCTTTTTCACCAAGTATTGTTGCAGGAAGTGAAATTATGTTGAATGCCCTAGCAGGTGAACCAACCGTAGCAACGAACAATCGCCTAGAGTTTTCTTGGATGACAAAGTTTGTTGGCGATCAATATTTTGATAATACATCACTAGATAACGCACTATTACCAGCTTACTTTGTGAACGATTTCCGCATTAGCTATGGCTTAAAAAATCGTTATTTTAAAGAAGCGACTTTCAATATTTTAGTTCGTAATATTTTTGATGTAGAATATGAGACGAATGCCTGGATGTATCGCTATATGTCAGGAGGTAGTGTGGCTCAGTTTGAAGGATTCTATCCTCAAGCAGGACGCAACTTCTTAGTTGGGTTAGATATTAAATTCTAGTTAACTGGATGCTCGATACTGGATACTGGATACTGGTTGAGTGATAATGAAATTCTGTACTTGAAAGTCGGAATGCTTGATATTGGATACTAGATACTGGATTTTTTACACACAAAAATTCGATAACAAGTATCCAGTATCTAGCATCAAGTAACCAGATATGAGAAAAAAATCCCAAAAACTGTTACTTTTTTACCCTAAAAAAACGTTATATTAATAGCTTTGCAATCGTGATCATATTGAGGTTAATTCGACCTCAATAAGGAGGTGACAATTGGTAAACAAATCCATTCAATTTTAGTGGAAAAATACATTAATGGCAGATAATAAGCATGGTACTCATCAAGAAGAATTAGAGATTGTAAAACCAGCTAAGAAAAAACAAAAATCTTTGATTTTCAGACTCTTGCGAATTCTATTTCGAATAGCTTTCGTGCTACTGCTATTGCTGCTTTTAATCCGTTTCTTGATATCTTTTCCTGCTGTACAGAACAAATTAGTCAAATGGACATCAGAATACCTCAAAGCTGAGTTGGGAACAGAAGTTCGGATTGATTATGTCAATATTGATTTTTTTGATGAACTACTTTTAGAAGGAATTTACATCGAAGATCAAAAACAAGATACTTTATTATATTCAGAATCTATTGCAGCTGATTTGAGTTTAGTGGACTTATTAGGTTCTGAGGTGGTAGTAGAAGCCCTTTCTTTGAATAAAACTACCTTTAAACTTCAACGCTATCCTGGCGAAAAAGATCAGAATCTTAAATTTTTAACTGATTTTTTTAAATCAGACAAAAAAAAGTCGGAAAGTTCCTTTCTACTAAATATTAAAAATCTCTACCTCTATGATACTCGGTTTTTTATGCTTAATGCAAAATTAGGGGATTATTTAACCCTTGAATTGCCAAAGGCAAAAATTGAAGTGGCTGATGTAGATGTCAAAAACAAGGAATTTACAGTAGATTTTGTTGAGATGAAGGATTTGTATTCTAGATATACAAAAGTAG
>CAYLSF010000596.1:0-5050 GCA_964385675.1 uncultured Saprospiraceae bacterium | reverse complement strand
AAAACTCCTGGCTCGAGAAACCGATCAACACTTCAAACCGCACAAACTATGACCTACAAAATGGACTTACATAGGTGATATTGAACCAACCATAGTGCAAGATATGCGATATGCTACGGAGAATAATTTTGTAAAAGAGAAAATGTACAACTGTGGTAAATGTTTTTTACGTCCAGAAGTAGCAGTGGCATTAGTGAAGGCTCATAAAATTTTACAAGAAAAAGGGTATGGTATAAAAGTATATGATTGTTATCGACCTCGTCCAATACAACAAAAGTTATGGGATAAAGTACCTAATCCTAATTATGTAACACCTCCTGCGAAAGGATCAATGCATAATAGAGGGGCTGCTGTGGATTTAACTATAGTGGATAATGAAGGTAAGGAATTAGACATGGGGACAGGATTTGACTATTTTGGACAAAAAGCACATCATACTTATACAGGACATTCAGAAGAAATTAATGCTAATCGAAAATTATTAAAATCGACAATGGAGGCTGTTGGATTTGGTGCAATACGTACAGAATGGTGGCATTATTCATACAAGAAAAAAAGCTATCCTATTTCAGATATGATATGGGATTGTGATGATATTGTTGACAATGGACAGTAAAGTGTTGACTGTTGACGAATTTATTATACAATAATTTTATTGAACCTTATTTTATATAGTTAGAATTATTCAATTGTAGATGATGTAGTTAGAGTGATTCTAACGATTAGAACAATTAACTTATATTTTATTACAGTCATGAAATTTGTAACTCAGCGTTCTGGAAAGCTAATTGACTTTTTAGCAAAAGAACTCTCAAATTCCTCCAAATCAAAAGTAAAAAAACTTATCAAGGAAGGTATTGTGTATTTGGATGGTGAAAAGGTTTTACAAACCAATACCATGATTTCTGAAGGACAAACCGTAGAAATCAATAAAAATGGAAAGCAACCCTCAAAATCGGTTGCAGAAAAAGCTAAATCTCTCCCGTATAAAATTCTTTTAGAGGATGATTCGATTATCGCCATAGAGAAAACAGCAGGCGTAAATACGACATCTTCAACAAAAGATAAGAACACAATTTATAATCATTTAAAATCTTATCTAAATGGTCAATCTATCACTCTAGTTAATTATATAGGGCGACAGGTTTCAGGCGTCTTATTATTTTATAAGGGAGATACATTGCCGAGTAATCTACAAAAAGAGCAAATTGAGATTAAATATTGTGCTTTGGTAGAGGGATTATTGCAAGAAGAAACGGGAACAGTCTCTAATTACTTAAAAATAAGTGAAGGAGGAAAAGTTCATGAAGCTAGTGAGGAAACGGGGCAATTGGCTACTACAAATTTTAGGACACTAAAGAAATATGCTAAACATCAATTATTAGAAATTGAAAAACCAACGCATATTAAAGGACAAATTAGGGTTCATTTATCTAATTTGAACTGTCCTGTAGTAGGAGATAAAAAATATGGTGCTACTAAAAATCCATTTAACAGGATAGCACTACATTTATTTTCTTTAAATTTTAAACATCCTGCTACGAATGAGGAAGTTAAATTAACCTATCCTACGCCAAATGAGTTTATTTTATATGGTAGAGGGAGAAGTTGATTTTATAGATTAGTTAATTTTAGTGGTTAGTGATTAATTCATAATTTTCACTAACCACTAACCACTAACCACTAACCACTAACCACTAACCACTAACCACTAACCACCTAAAGTCGTTTCAATCAAATATTGATTCCGATTTGGAGCATTTCTAGCTATCATTTCCGCAAGAAATCCAGCTAAAAATAGTTGTGTGCCTATAATGAAACTCAATATTCCAAAGAAAAATAAAGGTCGATCAGTAATTCCATATTCTGAATAGAATAATTTTTCAATACTTAGGTAGGTTAAAATTCCAAACCCTATTAAACTAATAATAGTACCCCATGTACCAAAAAAGTGCATCGGACGCTTACCAAATTTACTGACAAAAGAAATGGACATTAAATCTAAATACCCTCGAATCACGCGTTCCCAACCAAATTTAGAGACACCATACTCTCTCGCCCTATGCTGTACTACTTTTTCCCCAATCTTAGGAAAGCCTGCTGCCTTAGCAATAATGGGAATATAGCGATGCATTTCACCATAAACTTCTATATTTTTTACTACAGCATTTCGGTAGGCTTTTAGGCCGCAATTAAAATCATTCAATTGAATACCACTCATCCATCGAGTCGTCGCATTATATAGTTTACTAGGAATGGTTTTGCTAATTGGATCATGTCGTTTCTTTTTCCAGCCTGATACCAAGTCGTATCCCCCCTCTTTTACCATTCTATATAATTCAGGTATTTCATCAGGACTATCTTGTAAGTCTGCATCCATTGTAATCACAACATCTCCTTCTACCTTTGCAAATCCTTCGTTGAGTGCCGCTGATTTTCCATAATTTCTACGGAATTTTATCGCTCTAATACCAGAATATTTTTTGGCTAAATCTAAAATGACTTGCCATGAATTATCAGTGCTACCATCATCAATCATCATGATTTCATACGATAGCTGATGTTTAGCAGCCACTCTATCTATCCAAGCAACTAATTCAGGTAAAGACTCTTCCTCGTTTAGTAAAGGTACAACTATTGAAACGTCCATGGTTTTATGACTTTCGACGATTGACAATCGACTTTCGAACTTAATTGAGTTATTGAAAGTTAATTGTATTATTAAAAAGTATAGGGAATGATGTATTACACATCATTCCCTACAAAAGTAAATGATTTTCATTGAATCAAACGAAAAAAATCAATTTACAGGTATCTAAGATTCTACAAAATGTTCTGTATCATCTACATTAATATTTGGGTTTCCTTCTTTCTTAACTGCACTTGCAATTATTAACATAGGTACCCACCATAAAAAGATAAATCCAACTAGATAAACCAAAGCGGTTTCAGCTAAACCTTGCGGTTTTGTACTTTCTTCAATAGCTTCTACTACTTTATCAATTTCCGAGTCACTTTGTCCAAATGCTTCTAGTGCTTGTACAGTTGACTCAATCGCAATATCTAACTTCATTTGATATAGTTCAGGAGCTAAGAAGCTTTCCAATAAATAATACGTCAACGGATAAGCTAAACTTGCAACAGCATACACAACAAATGCACTGGTAAAGGCTTCTTTAAAACTAATGAATCCACCATTATCTTTTCGGTCATCTACAGCTGCTTGATACATGAAGTAACCATAAATTGCCCAAGAAATATAAGGATAAATCGTAAATACCCATTGCCCATTAATAAAATAAGTGAGTAACATTGTGATGGTCACTAATAAAGCTCCATAGACTCCATATCGTATAGGGTTTCTTTCCATTGTTGCGTTTGTTTTGATTATATTTAAATTATGTAGATTTAGAATACACAATTCAATATGATTAAAAATATGCTACAAATTAATAGATAAAACTTAAAGATACCAATACGTTTATCTAGTAGAAATTTAGGTTGGTCTAAAAGCAGTTTAATCCCTTCGTTTAAATTGCTTTTTATTAATAATACCAATGACTTTTCCAGTCAATTTTTGTCCTAAAAGTGGTGTATTACTTGATTTTGAATGAATGTCTTTAGTTTGAATTACCCAATTTTTATTAGGATTAAAAACCGTTAAATTAGCTAAGTTATCCTTTTTTATAGAAGGGTAGGGGAGCTTTAATAAACTACGGGGATTAACAGTTAACTTCTCCACCAATAATTCATCACTCAATTCATTGGCTAAATGCGTTTTAAGTAGAGCATAAGCCGTTTCCAACATAATAACTCCAAACTCAGCATAGGCAAATTCCAATTGTTTGCTTTCTAGATCTTGAGGAGTATGATTACTACAAATTATATCTATTGTTCCATCTTTTAATCCCTCTATCAATGCTAATCTATCCGTTTCACTTCTTAACGGAGGATAGACCTTATAATTCGTATCAAACTCTGTTAATCTTTCATCAGTAAAAACTAAATTCATAGGATTAACAGAAGCCGTTATTTTAAGCCCTTTAGCTTTAGCCTTACGAATCAATTCAACAGAATCTGCACTGGAAATATTAGAAAAATGTAATCGCCCATCTGCATATTCTACTAAGTGTAAATCTCGTTCTACCATCATTTCTTCCGATAATGCGGGAATTCCTCTCAAACCTAACGACGTACTAATCACCCCTTCATGCACAAAACCTTTACCCGCAATCTGATCATCATGTGGGTGATTCATTAATAAACCATCAAAGGGTTTGGTGTATAACAACCCTCGCATCATAAGCCCACTATTCTGAATAGAGTGTGAACCATCAGAAAAAGCAACCGCACCTTCATGATGCATATCCATCAATTCAGCTAAATCTTTTCCTTTGCAATCTTGAGAAATTGCACCAATAGGATAGAAATCAATAATACTATATTGTGTTCTATTTTTGATGTAAAGCACCTCTGATTTTGAATGAATGGTAGGATGTGTATTCGGTAAACAAGCTACACCTGTAAATCCTCCTGTAACAGCAGCATTAGCTGCAGACTCTAAATCTTCCCGGTGCTCAAAACCAGGATCCCCTATTTGAGTACCAATATCTAACCATCCGACAGAGACACAAGCACCTTCTACCTTCCAAATTTCTACCTTGTCTTTCTGATAACTATCGGAATTAAGACTTTTACCAATCTCCTTGATGTGTCCATCTTCTATAAGAATATCTACTACTTTACCATTATGGTCAGAAGTAGTATCTATAACTTTTACCTGTTGTAATAAAAGAGACATACGTCATTTTAAAAAACGGCAACAAAGCATGATAACATCATGCTTTGTTGCCGTTGTAAGTGTTTTGTTATGCTAAGATATTAAAAAAAGGTTAGATGGTGAACGGTGAACGGTGAACGGTAAACGGTTTTTTTTAAGATTGAAAAAAATATTTTTATTAAAGTGCTGATTATCAAAATTATAAGAATGCTTACTTTCCTATTTTCAGTACAAAAAGACGGAAAAATCATCAATTGCAAAAAAACTACA
>CAYLSF010000595.1:0-5064 GCA_964385675.1 uncultured Saprospiraceae bacterium | reverse complement strand
TGTTAGTTAAATGTAATTCAATAGTAGAGTACAACCTTATAAATATATTGTTTTAGTATAGTGGTAATTCTTAAATGAATTTTTGTATTGTATATATGCATATACGGAAAACTTTTAGCGGATGTTACACAAAATCTAAAAAATTTCCTATTATTTTAAATAAAAATTTGGATAGCTAAAATATTTTTATTAGACAAACATAACCTATTTACGGAACTTTTTTGAACGATTCCGTTTAGTGTTTTGACGATTTCTATTCTTAGATTTAAATCGCTCCTGCTTCATCATTCGTTTTCTATCTCCAAGTAGTTTATCTATTAGATCTTCACGTCCTATACTGTTTAACTTATCTCGAATAATTTGTTGGTTCTCCCTTTTATACCAAAAAAAGAAGAGATGTTGATTTTTCTTTTCTTTTTTGGTTTTAGCCGTATAAATTGGTTTTAATGTATAGGGATGTAAACCAGTGTAATAAATAATAGTCGCTACCGTCATAGGGGTAGGGGTAAAATCTTGCACTTGTTCTAGTTTAAATCCCATATCTTTGGTTTCTGCGGCAAGATTTGCCATTTCTTCAGCTGTAGAACCTGGATGACTAGAAATGAAATAAGGGATTAAAGGTTGATTTAAACCAAATTTTTCATTGATGCTATCATATTTCTTTTTAAACTCATGAAAATGCTTAAACGAAGGTTTTCGCATCACTTTTAGTGTACCATCTGATGTATGTTCTGGAGCTACTTTTAGTCGTCCCCCGATATGACAAGTGACTAATTGCTCCATATACTCATTCAAGCTATCATCTGCTTTTTTATTATAACTTTCTGTCAATAAATCATATCGAATTCCACTACTCACATAAGCTTTTTTGACCTTTGGATGGGCATCTACTTTTTTATAGATTTCCGTCATAGGAGCATGACTTGTGTCTAAATTGTGACACACCACAGGATGAATACAAGAAGGACTAACACACCTATCACATATTTCTTGCACCTTGCCCTTCATTTGATACATATTAGCAGAAGGTCCTCCTAAGTCACTAATATACCCTTTGAAGTCGGGCATTTGAGTAACTTGTTCTACTTCTTTCAAAATAGACTCTTGCGAGCGACTTGCTATAAACTTACCTTGATGTGCTGAAATGGTACAAAAACTACACCCTCCAAAACATCCTCTGTGCATATTCACAGAAAAACGAATCATCTCATAAGCTGGAATAGAACCCCGTTTTCTATATTTAGGGTGTGGCATTCTAGTATAAGGTAAATCAAATGATGTATCAATTTCATTTTCGGTCATCGGCGGATACGGAGGATTAACAATAAGATTATCCTCCCCTACTCGCTGAACAATTCTCCTAGCTTTTACCTTATTGGATTCTTGCTCGATAATTTTGAAATTAGCCGCAAAAGATTTTTTCTCTTTTAAGCAACGTTCATGAGAGAATAACTCCACATTCTCCCAATTCTTATTTTTAGGAATCCCTTTATCTTTATGACGTAAAACTGCTGTTTGAGGAATAGTAGTCATAGAGGAAAAAGGAACACCTTTTTTAGCCAATCGTACAATCTCTCTCAATGGCATTTCCCCCATTCCATATACCAATAAATCCGCCCCACTCATTTTCAGAATATTGGGAAATAACTCATTTGACCAATAATCATAATGCGTTACTCTCCTTAGGGAAGCTTCAATACCACCTATTAATACGGGTACATCAGGATATAATTGTTTTAAGATTTTGGTATAAACTGTAGTCGCATAATCGGGTCTAAACCCTGCCTGTCCGCCTGGAGTATAAGCATCCGTTGAGCGTTTGCGTTTTGACGCTGTATAATGATTCACCATAGAATCCATACAACCTGAAGTGACACCAAAAAATAAACGAGGTTTGCCCATTTTTTTAAAATCCCTCAAGTCATCTTGCCAATTCGGTTGGGCAACGATTGCTACCTTTAAACCTTCACTTTCTAAAATTCGACCAATAACTGCCGTCCCAAAAGCAGGATGATCCACATAAGCATCTCCTGAGATGAGTACCACATCTAATTCTCCCCAACCTCTTTGTTCTACTTCCTTTTTGGTAATCGGAAGCCAATCTGATACTGGTCTTTGCTGTTGCATGGTCGTTTAGTTTTTAAAATGTTTATAAAATTACCACTTTTACGATAAATTTGATGGAGAATCAAAAAGGTTATCTTAGTAATTTTAAATTATTCTAACTTCTAAAGCCAAATTTATCTATTTGGTTCAATTTTAAACCAATATTAGGGTTTAATGAAGTATTGTAAGGTTTCATTTTATCTACTAAACTAAAAATGCTATGGATCTAAATTTAAATAATCAGTTATTTATTGTAGGAGGGGCTACAAGCGGTCTTGGAAAAGCGATTGCAGAAGGATTAATTGGGGAAGGTGCAAAAGTCATTGCGATTGCTCGCCGTAAAGAAAAGGTTGACACTTTTGTAGCACAATATCCCAATCAAGTAGAAGGTATTGTAGGAGATATTACGACAGAAGAAACGATTGCAAAAATTGTAACACAAGTTGGCGAAAGATATTTACATGGTGCGGTCATTAACGCTGGAGGGCCTCCTGCTATGTCATTTCTAAAAACAGAAATGGAAGATTGGGATGCTGCCTATAATAGTGTCATGCGATGGAAAATTGTGTTGACTAAAAAGTTATTACCTAAAATGCTAGAACAAGAATATGGACGATTCTTGTTTGTAGAAAGCACATCAATTAAACAACCTCTAGCCAATTTAGTGTTAAGTACCTCTTTCCGACTAGGTGTAGTTGGCTTTATGAAAACGCTTTCACAGGAAATAGCAGATAAAGGAGTCACTCTAAATATTTTAGCACCTGGGCCTCATGCGACCCCTCGTTTAGAGCAGATCATTCAAAAAAAGGCGGATAGAATCGGAATACCTTATGAAGAAGCTAAAAATGCATATTACAAAAAAGTAAAGGTAGGCAAAGTAGGAAATCCTGACGAGTTTGCTAGTCTAGCCTTATGGTTTTTATCTCCTGTCTCTCGTTATATTACAGGACAGACGATAAGTGTTGATGGCGGTGTCGTTGTTGGTACTTTTTAATTGTATAAAAATTAAAATTCTCAATTATTAATTTTCAATTTTTAATTATGAGTGCAACCCTTTTAATTCTTCCTTGTCATTAACGATGAAGCAGTTATGAAAAACTGTGATTGTCTTTTTTGATAAAAACTATAAATTTTGAGTTGTGGGTACACTATCAAAACTTAGGAGGAAACCAACAGTATCAAGCGACTCAAATCGTTTATCGAAAAAGAACATTAAAACTCAACAATTGAATTATAAGGATACGCACAGAAGCATTGTAGAAAGCTGTAAATCGGGTGATCGATCGGCTCAATATCAATTGTATCAACTATACTCAAGAGGGATGTATAATATATGCTTGCGTATGTTGAACAATGCGGCGGATGCGGAAGATTTGTTACAAAATTCGTTTATTGACGTCTTTACAAAGCTACATTATTTCCGATATGAATCTTCTATTGGAGCTTGGATTAAGCGGATTGTGGTGAATAATTGTATTAACTTTTTAAATAAAAAACGCATACAATTAGTAGAAATGGGAGAGCGCGATGTAGTTAGTGAGGAAGATACCACAAAACCCGATTGGGATGATATGAATCTTTCTGTCAATAAAGTCAATGAAGGCATTCGACAATTGCCTGAAGGGTATAGAGTGGTATTGTCATTATATTTATTAGAGGGGTATGATCATCAAGAGATTGGTGAAATATTGGGAATTTCTCCTTCTACCTCTAAGTCACAATATAGTAGAGCGAAGAAAAAGTTGAAGGGGATTTTAAGTGGGAGATAATAGGTTATAAGTAATAAGTAGAATAGGAGGTTTGAGGTAGTGAGTTTGAAAACGATTATAATAAATTAATAAAAAACTTGTTTTTAAAATACTGATTATTAGAATATTATTAATTTTGAGGTAAGATTGTAATAAAATCTTGTCTTGGTTTCAAACCTCCGATGTTTTTAAAATATCGGAGGTTTAGACACCCAAAATTTAAAGGATATGAAAGATGGGTTAGAAAAATTTGTTGGTCAAAATCGGGTTTTTATGGACTCGGAAGAACCTTCGCCCTTAGTTTGGGAAGGTATTGAGCAACATTTGGAAGGAAAATCAATCCCGATAGCTATAGGGACTCAAAAAGGTGGATTTAGAATAAAATTATATCGTTATGCTAGTGTCGCTGCAGCAGCATTAGTATTGATGACAATAGGAGGCATTATTTGGAGTCAGATTGCACCTCAGCCAGAACAAACCAAAATTTTAACTTTTGGTACAATCTCGCCTGAGTATGCAGAACTGGAATCCTTTTATGCCAAACAAGTGAGTACTCAACTTAAACAGCTAAAAAAATACCGGTACGATAAGGATATAATGGAGGACATTGCAGAGTTGGACACGGCTTTCAGAGACCTAAGGGATGAATTAGGAAAAGATGGCACAGTGGAAGACGAAGAAATTATTGATGCAATGATTGAGAATTATCAAACGAAAATTGAAATTTTAGAACGGGTCTTACTCCGCATTCAAAAGGATAAAGCGGATAAGGCACAACAAACTAAACAACAGAAAAATGAGATTAATTTGTAGTCAAAGCATTTTAGTTTTGACCTTTATCCTACTCTCCTCCTCAATGGTAATGGCAAAGAAAGATTTCACTAAAGAAGTGAATCGTACTTTTAAAACAACTGCCACAGGTAAAGTAGATATTTCCAATAAGTATGGAAAAGTGAACATTAAGACGTGGGATAAAAATACGGTCAAGATTCAGGCAAAAATTGTAGTAAATGCCAAAAATGCAGAAAAAGCAGAGGAGTATTTTAATAAAATCAAGATTAACTTTAACACTTCACAAGGGCTAGTACAAGCTCATACAGAGAAAGAAGATACAAAGTCAAGTTGGTCATGGTGGGGCAGTGGCTCATCATGGAAGTACAAAGTACATTATGACGTCTATATGCCAAAAGGAAATTCCTTGAAATTAGCT
>CAYLSF010000594.1:0-5066 GCA_964385675.1 uncultured Saprospiraceae bacterium | reverse complement strand
CTCATTCATTCAGAATTGGTCATTCAAAACTCAAAATTCACTCATTCAAAATTAATCTAATGAAAAATATATTTATCACAATATTCACAATAGTTCTACTAACAGGATGTAGTCAAGACTTTTTAGAAGTGACGCCTGTAGGACGTGTATTAGAATCAAATTATTACCAATCGCAGGAACAAGCGTTTGAAGCATTGGTGTCGGTTTATGACGTATTACAATGGAATGATCAAAATGGGTATACAATGTTTCGTCCATTGTTAGACGTAGCTTCTGATGATACACATGCAGGAGGAAGTGATGCTTCTGATCAGCCGAGTTGGGTGGCTTGGGATGGTTTTACGCTAACCCCCGACTTAGGTCCTCAACAAGGATTTTGGCAGAAATATTATAAAGGAATTTATAGAGCGAATTTATTTTTAGAAAAAATTGATGGAATTGAAGGGGTTACCCCTCAATTCAAAACTAGAACGGTAGCAGAGGTTAAGTTTTTAAGAGCAAAGTTCTATTTTGATTTAGTGCGCTCTTTTGGACGTGTACCTTTAATTTTAAAAACATTAGGCTCTGATGAATACTATACTGTACAGCAAGTCGATCCTGCTACGACATTTGCTCAAATTGAAACGGATTTAAATAACGCTATTACGGGGTTACCTGAAACAGTAAATGCAAACGAATTAGGGCGTATTACGAAAGGTGCAGCTCAAGGACTATTAGGTCGTGTGATTTTATATCAAAATGATAATAGTAAAATGGGAACAGCGGCATCTGTCTTACAGGATGTTATCAATTCTGGAAACTATGCACTAGAACCTAATTTTGGAGATATTTTTACGACCGCTGGGGAACACGGTGTAGAGTCTGTGTTTGAAATTAATTATGCTGATAATTCCATTGCAGATTGGTGGCAATTTGGTTCTGGTCGTGGAGAAGGAAATGTAGGGGTTCAGTTTGTGGGTATGCGCGATTTTAGTGGTGCTACTTACGCTCCAGGTTGGGGATTTTGTCCTGTAAGTTTAGATTTAGTCAACTTAATGCAAAGCGATCCCCGCTATGTACATACTATTATAGATGCGGATGGAATTGGTGCAAGCTACACTCCAGGATACCAAAATACAGGTTATTTTGTTAGAAAATATGCTCCTTTAGCAGCTAACACAGCTGGTGATGGTGCTATCCCTTTAAACTGGGGAAATAATATCCGTGAAATCCGTTATGCGGATATATTATTAATGGCTGCAGAGGCATTAGTAAGGAGTGGCGGAAGCGAAAGTACAGCACAAGATTACCTAAATCAAGTCCGTGCGAGAGTAGGACTAACTGGTGTTACTTCTTCTGGTGCTGCCTTATTGGAAGATATATACAGAGAGCGTCGTTTAGAATTAGCTTGTGAAGGTCATCGCTTTTTTGACTTGGTGCGCACAGGTCAAGCAGCTTCTGTATTAGGGGATAAAGGTTTCACGGCGGGTAAGAATGAGTTTTTACCAATTCCTCAGACTGAAATTGATTTGAGCAACGGTGCTTTATCACAGAATGGTGGTTATTAATAACACAACAGCCACAGATTTACACAGATTTTTCTTGTTATCTGTGTAAATCTGTAGCGAATATTATATAAACAATGAAATATTTAAATTTATATCTTATCGCAAGTTGTATCCTTCTTTTTTCTGCTTGTGATCCTATTATAGATGACAAATTAGATATTGGTGCTCCTCCTCAGGCTAATTTTTCTGTGGAAGTTATAGATGCCAATAATGTTCGTTTTACGAATACAACGTCCGACCAACATTTTATTACGAATTGGGACTTTGGTTCACTAGGCGTAATGACAGAGAATGTAGTTGAAATGAACTTTCCTTTTGCTGGAGACTATCCTGTTACCTTAACCGTATTTGGTCAAGGTGGTTCAGGGTCATCTACGCAGACAATTAATATTGCACAAGACGATCCAAATGCGTGTTTACCCTTACAACAGTTTTTTACGAATTGTGGAACAGAAACTTGGGGGTTATCTCCAGAAGCAGGGGCGTTATGGGTAGGGCCTACGGATAACAGTCAAACTTGGTGGTCTAGTACCGCTGGAGATGTTTCTTTAAGAGATTGTGATTGGAATGATGATTATGTGTTTAGTTCTGATGGTTCATTTGTTTACGATTCAAAAGGTGATCTTTGGGGAGAATCTTATATGGGATTCTCTTCTGACGGATGTGCAAATACTTCGGACTTACCAGCAGATAGAGCTGCATGGGGTGATGGAAATCATACTTTTGAGTTGATAGAGGCTACGGCTAACACACCTCCTCAAATTAAGGTTATCGGAAATGGTGCATTTTTAGGATTGCGTAAGCCAGCAAATACTGGAGAAGTAAACTTCCCACAAAATGAAATTACGTATGATGTTATTAATATGATAAATGGTTCTCCGAAAAAAGTTGAATTGGAAGTGAATTTTGGTGGTGGAATATGGAGATTTATCCTAGCTACAAAGTAAATATTTGAATTATCATCTGGTGGCTATAAGTATTATTGATACTAAGTCATCAGATGAATATTACATCATGATAAAGTATTAAAATAAAGGCAAAATAATAATGGATATGTTTTAACTAGACTCAGAATATTTAACTTAGCTAAATACCAATCATTAATGAAGACCAAATTAAGCCTATTTTATATTGTTATTGCACTGTTAGTTAGTTTAAATTTGAACGCTCAAAATTGTGAAAAACTCATTTGGGCGGACGAGTTTAATGGAACTACTTTAGATGCCTCGAAATGGAACTATGATATTGGTAATGGTTGTCCAGAATTGTGTGGTTGGGGAAACAATGAAGAGCAATATTACGCCTCAGATAATATTTCTATTGGAAATGGACTGCTAACCATTACAGCGAAAAATGATACTTTAGGAGGAATGCTTTATTCTTCTGGTAAGATAACCTCAAAAAATAAAGGAGATTTTCGATATGGTCGAATAGAAGCAAGGATGAGACTCCCCGAAACACAAGGTCTTTGGCCTGCTTTCTGGCTTTTACCTACAGAAAATGTTTATGGAGAATGGCCTAGAAGTGGGGAGATTGATGTCATGGAATTATTAGGTCATCAGCCTGAAACGGTTTATGGTACCTTACATACGGGATTACCGTGGGTATTTAAATCTCAAACTTATAGCTTATCTGGAGGGGAAACTTTTGTAGATAGCTTTCATGTCTTTTCAGTAGAATGGGAAGAAGACACCATGCGATGGTATGTAGATAATAACTTATACCATGAAGTGACTAGTGATTCAATTATGCCTTGGGCACCTTTTCAAGAAGATTTTTATTTGATTCTTAATGTAGCGGTTGGAGGAAACTTTCCTGGCTTCACGGATTCTACTACCGTATTGCCACAAATCATGGAAGTGGATTGGGTAAGGGTCTATAACTCCCCTGATAGATTAAGAATTTCTGGAACACAACCTGTAGCTGGTGCAACAGGTATAACCTACAACACTTTTGAGATTGCTGGAGCAAATTATATATGGACGGTTCCGTCGGGAAGTACAATAACAAACGGACAAGGGACAAATCAAATTACAGTAGATTGGGGTTGTACGGCTGGTGATGTTTTACTCGAACTTCAGACCGACTGCGATACAGCTAATTTAGTATATGCAATCAATGATTTTGCGATTGCACAGATTGATGGAGTGAGTGAAGTAAGTCAAGGGCAATCAGGACTTAGCTTTAATATTCCTGCTACAGATGGTGGAACGTATAACTGGGTTATACCTTCTGATGCAACAATCACGTCAGGACAAGGCACAAATCAAATTATAGTGGATTGGGGCTGTGTAGCTGGAGATGTGATAGTGTCTGGTACAGGAACTTGTGGAGCCTTTGCAGACACTATAAATGTGAGTTTACAAACTTATACGATGTCAGGCTTTTCGATAGTACCCCCCAATGCAGTAGGTCAAGTTTACACCATTAACAATACAGAAAGTGGAACAACTTATCTGTGGTCTGTTCCTTCTGATGCAACAATTGTATCAGGACAAGGTACAAATGAAATCGTGGTAGATTTTGGCAATACAAATGGAGATGTAAGTGTAGATGTAACAAATACCTGTGGTACAATTACTTATGCCATTCCTGTTTCAATTGCTTCTACCTCAATATATTGTGATTTTGATGGTGTAGAGTTGACATGGGGTGAATTTGGAGGAGCAGCTTTTGAAAAAATACAAAACCCGTTTAAAACAGGAATTAATTTAAGTGATCATGTAGGGAAAACTCGTAAAGATCCTGGGGCTCAAGATTGGGGTGGAATTTTTGCTGATTTACCTGGAGAAATAGACTTAGCTTCAAATCCATATTTGCACATGAAAGTCTATGCTCAAACCCCTGGAGTGGTTAAATTCAAAATAGAAGATCAAACGACAGGCGTCAATCCTGTTGAACTGGATTTGAATCAAGATACGCTTAATCAATGGATTAATATGGTATGGGATTTCAATGGCGTTCAAACGGATGTCTTTGACCGCATTGCTTTATTCTTCGATTTTGGAGATACCGATACAAGCTATTGGTATTTTGACGATGTATTTGGACGACCTGATCAAACAGTTTCTACTGAACAACTAGAAATTAATCCAATTTCAGTATTTCCAAATCCAACGACAGGACAATTAAATGTCAATCTAAATGGATTATTTGATAATGGAAAAACTTTTCATATTCAAATATTAAATACAAATGGACAGATTATCTATCAACGTCAAAGTATGGTTACAGATAATTCCTTTACGGTCGATTTAGATAAGTTTTCTAATGGAACCTATTTCATACGACTCTTAGGAGAGGGGACACAATATGTAAAAACTATTGTGAAAATGGAGTAGTTGACGGTTGAGCGGAGCGAAATCCCATACTGATAAGTCGGGGTTGAATTTTGTAAAAAAGAGATGAAAAGTGAAACAAATTTTGTTTCAACAGTTCGATTAAAAAATTCGTAATTCGTTCCCGATAGCGATCGGGACGTAATTCGTAAGATTCACCAATATTTTAAGATTTATTTTT
>CAYLSF010000593.1:0-5071 GCA_964385675.1 uncultured Saprospiraceae bacterium | reverse complement strand
GGTTTGGGTTCTGCTAGTAAAAATGCAGTACCTGTCTTGACTAAGATTAATTTTATAAATCAATTTGACACCATTGTAGATGGTACAAAAACAACTAAACCCAAGCCCGATCCACAAGTTTTTTTAATGGGAGCAACTAATTTAGGAGTACAACCGACCGAGGCAATTGTCTTTGAAGATGCAGCCAAAGGTGTAACTGCCGCAAATGCAGGTGGATTTTATTCTGTAGGTGTGGGAAGTCCCGATAGTTTAGGGCATGCGAATCATGTGATTTCTGGAATGGATGAAATTAGTTTTGAGAAATTGGTTGAATTGACTGTTGGCGGTTGGCAATAGACTGTTTCTTTATTATGACAAAAGCAATTTAAATTAAATACGAAATGAAAAATTACATTCAACACGATCCTTGGAAAATTATTGAAAATGGATTTGATCCACATTTAAATAGAGTGTCAGAGAGTTTGTGTAGCATTGGAAATGGACGGATGGGGCATCGTGCAAATTTTGAAGAGGATTATAGTGGAGATACCTTACAGGGTAGCTATATAGCAGGGGTTTATTACCCAGATAAAACGCGTGTGGGTTGGTGGAAAAATGGTTATCCAGAATATTTTGCAAAAGTTTTAAATGCTTCAAACTGGATAGGAATTTCCATTCAAATTGATGGAGAGACGTTAGATTTAGCAAAATGTGAAATCCACAGTTTTCAGCGTGAATTGGATATGCAAGCGGGATATTTGAAGCGTATGTTTTCTGCAACTACTGCTTCAGGTAAAACGGTGGAAGTCACTTCTACTCGTTTTTGTAGTATTGTAGATGATGAAATTGGGGCAATTGAATATCAATTAAAAGCCGTAAACTTTGAGGGAACACTCACCATTACGCCTTATGTGGATTTTGATGTAGAAAATGAGGACTCCAACTATGATGAAAAATTTTGGGTAGAGATTGAGAAAGAAGTATTAAATTGTGAAGCTTACAATACGGCTGAAACAAAGAAAACAGCTTTTCAAGTTTGTACAGGAATGTCGTTCAATATCGTGCAAGATGGTACAACATTGGATTTAACCTCTACCGCTACAGAAAAAGAAAAATATGTAGCTACAACCGTAGCAATTCCTACAAAAGCAGGGCAAACCACTACGATTTATAAATATGGAGCCAATATTTCTTCTTTCAATTATCCAAAATCCGATTTAAAATCAGCCTGTAAAAAAGCCATTAAACGGGCGAGTACTAAAGGGTTTGCTACTTTACTAAAAGAACAAGCTAATGCATGGGCAGCTAAATGGGAAGAAGCGGATGTAACCATTGAAGGCGACGTAGCAGGGCAACAAGGAGTTCGGTTTTGTATTTTTCAAATGTATCAAACCTATACAGGAGAAGATGATCGCTTGAATATTGGGCCTAAAGGATTTACAGGAGAGAAATATGGAGGGGCAACCTATTGGGACACAGAAGCCTATTGTTTCCCGTTTTATCTTTCTACTGCTGACCAAAAAGTAGCCCGTCAGTTGTTGGTTTACCGTTACAAACATTTGCAGAAAGCCATTGAAAATGCGGAGAAATTAGGGTTTACAGATGGGGCAGCATTATACCCGATGGTTACCGTAAATGGGGAAGAATGTCATAATGAGTGGGAAATTACGTTTGAAGAAGTTCATAGAAATGGGGCAATAGCTTTTGCGATTTATGACTACATTCGATACACAGGTGATAAAAAATATCTAATTGAATACGGTGCAGAAGTTTTATTGGGTATTGCTCGTTTTTGGGCTCAACGGGTTCATTACTCTGAGCGTAAGCAACAATTTGTAATGCACGGGGTAACAGGCCCTAATGAATATGAGAATAATATCAATAACAATTGGTACACGTCTTATATTGCTATGTGGTGTATGGAATATGCAGAGGAAGCCTTGCTTTACATGGAAGAAGAAGCACCAAAGGCTTATGCTGATTTAGTGCAACGTACTAATTTCAGACCTGAAGTGGAATGTCCTACATGGAATGACATTCGTTCAAAGATGTTTTTACCTTATGACGAGGAATTAGGCATATTCTTACAGCAAGAAAACTTTTTTGATAAAGAAAATTTAGTGGTTTCAGATCTTCGCCCTGAAGATAGACCTTTAAATCAGAAATGGTCTTGGGATAGAATCTTACGTTCTCCCTTCATCAAGCAAGCAGATGTTTTACAAGGGTTATACTTCTTTGAAGATAGATTTAACTTGGAAGAAATTAGACGTAATTTCTTGTATTATGAACCTCGTACTGTTCATGAATCTTCGCTTTCGCCTTGTGTACATGTTGTGTTGGCGGCTAAATTAGGCATGGAAGAAAAGGCGTATGAAATGTATTTACGTACTGCCCGCTTAGATTTGGATGACTACAACAACGATACAGAAGATGGCCTGCACATCACAAGTATGGCAGGTACATGGATGGCATTCACCAAAGGATTTGGAGGTATGCGAGTGTATGACGACACGTTACAATTTAGTCCATATCTCCCTAAAAATTGGACAAGCTATGGCTTTAACATCCGATTTAGAGGACAGATTATTAATGTAAAAGTGACACAGACAACTGCTACGATTACGAATAGAAGTGATAAAGTGATTACTTTGAAAGTGTATGGAGTAGATTATACGATTGAGGGTGGAAAAGCGGTATCTATTGATATGAAAGGGTAAGATACTTTTATTATATCATTTTATTAAGAACCACAGGCTCATCAGAACCTGTGGTTTTTTAATTTATTTAGTTTATACTGATTAACCATATTGCAGCCTTTTATTTTTAATTAAGATTCTAAAGTATGGACATTTGCCATTGATGGCTAAATCTTTTTCGTCGTTTCCTTTTCTAAACTTTATGATTTCAAACTGCTCGGGATTGAATTTGTGTAAGAATGTTATTGGAACGCCTATATAGCCTTCATAGTCTTTAGGTATATCTTTTGTTTTATTGACATTAATCCCATCATAGTTATCATAACGCGGATATTCATTTTCATTTCCGTAATATGTTTTTGATAGGACTATATCTTTGTTTCGTATCGGTGTCTCTAAGTTTGTTAACCACAAACAATTATTGGGAGATACAACTCTATTTCCAGAGCTGTCAATTCTTGCTTCTGTACCATACAATTCATAATGCTCAGGAACTATAAAACCAGAAATTCCTCTTCCTAAGTTAACGCCCAGCCATGCTTTATTGTCTTTGATTAGCTTAAATATTTCCTTATATGTAATGGCATTTATATTCCCAATGATTAAAAATTTTTTATCGTATTGAATTAGTTGGGCTACATATTGTCGAAATAGGGAAAAACGTGGATTAGTCACAACAATATCAGACTGTTTTAAAAGTTCAATACTTTCTTTACTTCTAAAATCGCCATCTCCTTTAAAATAAATGATGTCCATTTCATCTTTATGGGATATATCACTTTTTACTTTCTCTCCTTCATATTCAGCATAAAATCCATGTTCAATCTTTTTATTGCTGAATAAATCTACCTCTTGTTTGCGGTAACAAGCGGCTATTAACTTTTTGAGTCCTAGTTGCTCAAAGTTGGAAACAAAATATTTAAAAAAATTACTAACATTGGGATCATCACAATTGCAGTAAACCACCTTATTTTTAAAATGATTTTTATAATACTTCAACTCCCGTTCAATATCTGAAAGTTGGGTATAAAATTCATCACTCTTTGATTTTTTCGCTTTTTGTAATAGCTTATTTGTTGCTTTTCTTGCCATTATCAACCATTAATATGTTCACTTTCATCATTGTACAAATTTACTAAAAAAGCACCTTTTATTCCTTTGTACTGCTGTTATCTTAAGATTGCTCAACAGTTAAAAAACGTTAATAATACCTAATTAACTTATGTATTGTTTAAATACCTAAGAATTAAATGTATCTTTGAATTATGTATTCAAAAGAACTCATGAAAGGAACACTGCGAACCATCATTTTAAAACTCTTATCAGAGGAAGATAGAATGTACGGGTATGAAATTACGCAAAAAGTAAAAACGCTTACAGCAGGTAAAGTTAATCTAACTGAAGGGGCTTTATACCCAACACTACATAAGCTAGAAGCCGAAGGGTTACTAACCACAGAAAAAGTGGCTATTGGTAAGCGAGTTAGAAAATACTATAGCCTAACACCTAACGGAGCTACTATGGCGACTCAAAAACTTCAAGAGTTTGCCAGTTTTGTAAAAACCATGAGTTTATTATTGGATCTTAAACCGGACAACAGTTTGCAGTAGGCAGTTTTTGACTCTAACTTTTATAAAAAATAAAAATGGAATTGACAGATAATCAGATATTACACATTGAAAATGAATTACGACAATCTGGAATCGATTATCAACCCTTACGAGAAGAATTATTGGATCATCTATGCTGTGCTATAGAAGAAAAGATGATTTCAGGCAATAGCTTTGAGACCGCTTTTCATGACTCCATCCAATCTTTTGGTCAACAAGGCATTATTCAAGTGCAACAACATACGATTGAGTTATTAACTAAAAAAACGAATTTTATGAAAAAAATGATTTTATTGACCAGTGCTATGGTCTTATCGGTGCTAACGATTTCTATTGCTAATAATGTTATGGATCCGCCTAGTCGCTACCCAACACTTCAAAAAATGGAGGTTACAAGCACTTATGGAGATCGGATGCACCCTGTACTTAAAGTAAAAAAATTGCATAAAGGCATTGATTTTAAAATGCCCATCGGAACCCCTATTGTTGCTACTGCTGATGGAACAGTTAAGAAAGTAGCTCACCATATCAAGGGCTATGGGACTCATATTGTTTTACAACATGATAAGGTGTATGAATCTAAGTACGCTCACTTATCCAAGATAAATGTAAAAGAAGGGCAACAAGTAAAGAAAGGAGATATTATTGGATATTCTGGAAATACAGGAGCTTCCATGAAACCACATTTACATTATGAAGTTCGTAAAAATGGAAAAGCGGTAAATCCTAAATCTTATTTACCATAAGTCAATCTATAATTTTGAAGGACTAAAAATTAATCATCTA
>CAYLSF010000592.1:0-5078 GCA_964385675.1 uncultured Saprospiraceae bacterium | reverse complement strand
CTTACTATAAATATCCAAAATCGGATACGACAATCGCTTTTCAGGCTTAGTCATTTTTATTGATTGTTATATTGATTTATTGCTTTATTGATAACCTAATCTATTTTAATTTTTAAACACGTCTGAGACAGAATATTACAAAAACCGTCCACCGTCTGCCGTTTACCGTCCACCGTTTGTTTCGTCTTTCCATTTCCACATGTATCGACTGCCCCAACTTCTGTAAGGCTTCCAGTTTTCAGCAATTTCATGTAACTCCTTTCTCATGACCTTACCTTTACTTATCACCCCATATAGCTTTATCATATTATTTCTAACCACCAAATCATCAATTGGAAAAACATCTTCACGCCCCAAAGTAAACATCAAAATCATTTGAACAGTCCACTTCCCTACTCCTTTAATTTGAGTTAATTCTTTTATAATCACTTCATCAGATAAATCACTCCAATCTTTCTCTAGTAAGTCATTATCTAAAAAAAATTGAGCAACATTTTTCATATAACTCGCTTTCTGTTTAGATAGTCCCACACTTCGCATTTCTTCCATTGATAGATCCAATACTGTTTGTGCAGTTGGATAACCATCCTCAAATAATCCTAGAAATCGGTTATAAATCGTATTTGCCGCTTTAGAAGATAATTGTTGGGAAACAATAGAGTGAGTCAATGATAAATATACATCATCATCATAAGGATTAGCCTTTGGAGCATCCAATGTATCTATTAATTTTTTTAGTTGTACATCCTTAGATAAATGTGCTAGTATTTTTTTATCCACTCCTAATAATTTATCCGTCAACCGTCTGCCGTCAAGCGATCCCGATAGCTATCGGGAGACCGTCAACCGTTCTTAATGTAAAATGACTCCTCTTTCTTTTAATTCCCAAAAACACCTTGCTGTTGCTTCTATATCCGCTAAAGCATTATGAGCTTCCGCAAAATCTTGATCAAATAACTTTTCGTGCAGTTCTGTCAACGTTGGCCATTTGTAACCATATCGTCCTGGTATCGCACAATAATGCGTTGAAGACTTCATCGTACAAATCCTGGTTTTATCATAAAAATCAGAATCAATTGCAGCACGTATGAATTCTGCTCCCAAGATATTGACATCAAAATTCATATTATGAGCCACTAAATACCTTGCTTTTCGCACCACATCATCCAATTTATTCAACACGACTTCAATATCTTCTCCCTCTGCTAAAGCTTTTTCAGTAGATATACCATGAATATTAGTAGAAGCTACAGGTATTCTAAATCCTTCTGGCTTAATGATATAATCTGCCGTTTCATGTAAGTTTCCGTCCTCATCATACAGTAGCCACGCAACTTGAACAAGTCTAGGCCAATTGTTGATGCGATGAACAGGAGCTTTCCAGTTCTTAGGCAATCCAGCTGTTTCAGTATCAAAAAATAAGTACATTTCTATAATAAGAGAGAATAGAGAACAGAGAGTAGAGATAACCTTAATGAGATTTTTAACTAATAATCTCTATTCTCTGCTCTCGCCTCTCTGTTCTGAATATTAAAAAGACAACGTCATCCCTAAACTTGGAATAATTGGTAATTGATCCACTCGCTCATAACGAACTCTATCAAAGAAAAAGATATTGGAACGGTCATAGACATTCGTTATACTACCTGTTACCTCTAATAGACTATTTTTACTCAATTCCTTTTTATACTTTAAGGACATATCCATTCTATGATAAGTCGGTAGTCGCCCTGCATTACGATTTTCATCATAAATAATTCCTAAATCACCATTACCACTGATGTAATCAGAGTTTATTCCGTTTTCAAAATTATATTGATTGTAGAATCCTTGTGTCAAAGTAAAAGGAAAACCTGTTCCTAAATTCCATCTAGCACTAATTTCCCAATTATCTTCTGCTCCAAATTTATAGGCTAACACAATATTGGTATTATGGCGTCTATCAAAGTTGGTTGGATATTCCTGCTCTCCATCATTTCTATTTACATACCCCAAACTATAAGCCCACCATAAGAACAAATCTTGTGTTTGATATTTTAATAAAAAGTCAATACCATAAGCCTGTCCCTCTTCTGTGATGAAGTTAGGCTCATCTATCGTTTCTTTATTTCTATTCAAACTAATGAGTTGCGGAAAATCTTTGATATATGGCTCAATATTTATCTCTATATTGTCATTAACATCTATTTCTACCCCTGCAATACCATGAATGGATCGTTGTAACCGACTTTCAGCTTCTTCTGCTGAGTTAGGTTGTGCTACATCACTTGGACTAGAAATAAATCCAACAAATAAGTTAACAATATCTCGCTCGTTAACCGCACTAATTAAATCCTGTGTGTAAACACCACCAGCGAACTTGAAACGAAGATTATCTGTAACGTTTAATTTAACTCCTAAACGAGGCTCAAAAGTCGTTTCATCTAATGCAGCATAATATTGCATTCTCACACTAGGCTCAACCACTAATCGTCCAAAGATTCTTTTATACTTAGCAAATGCTGCCAACTCCGTCGTATTCTCCTCATGATTAATTTCATTACCAAACAGATTCGTAAAAGAGAATGCAGTTTGATTTCCATTGACGACAAAACCATATTTGATTTCATCATCTTTACCATAATAGGTAAAATCAAGTCCTGCTGTGAAACCATTGATTAAACTAGTACGGGGAGCTTCGTCTGCTTCTGTTAAAGAGATATTATAATCAGAAAAAGAAAAACGACCGCCAATAATCATACGAGTAGTAGCCGGAATTAGAGTAAAGTCTATTCCTCCACCATAAGTATCCCAACCCAATTCTGTAACGCCAGAAAAATTGACATTATCCGTAAAATTGAAACCAAAGACATTAAATTTTGAACCACCACCTGTGTTGAAAGAAGCTTTAGCATATAAATCTGTAAAGCTATACGGTAAGCCTGCAGTATCTATGTAAGAATAAATTTCTTTCGATGTTTCATTGATGTAAGAATGTTTCCCTGTAACGATAAAAGATGAGCTAGAACCATTCTCTTTTAATTTCTGAATAGGCCCTTCCAATAGTAATTTTGCTTGAAATGGATTTACCCCGACTAATCCACCATATCGTTTTTTATTACCATCTCTTGTTGTGATATCCATTACAGCTGAAACTCTACCACCATATTCTGCATTAAACCCTCCAGTTAAAACTTCCACATTTTTAATCGTTTCCGTTTCAAATACAGAGAAAAATCCGATGGAGTGAAAGGGATTATAAATCGTCATTCCATCCAATAAGACCTTATTTTGTACGGGTGAGCCCCCTCGAATATACAATTGTCCACCCTGATCACCTGTAAAGATCACCCCTGGCAAAACTTGTAAATATTGTGCTAAATCTGCTTCTCCCCCCGTAGAAGGGATGATTTTAATATCCTTAGGCGTTAAAGTAACTGCGGAAATTCCAACGTCCCGTTGTTTTTTCTCTCGCTTACCCGTTACATCAACTACCCCTAAATTAACTGCATTTTCCGTTAGATATAGAGGTTGATTTAAAATTTGTCCATCTTCTACGGTTACAGTAACAGCCGTACTATCGTAGCCGATATATTTACAAATTAAGGTATAAGTCCCAGGTTCAACACGCAAAGAATAAAAACCGTCTATATTCGTCGTTGTTCCTGTCGTATTTCCAGATGTATAAACATTAGCAAACATGACAGCCTCACCTGACTCTTGATCATAAACGACTCCTCGAATAGTTGCTTGACTTAAAAGTGTGGTTACTGTACAAGTAACCATTAGAAGTAATAAATAGAAATGACGCATCTTTTATTAGGTCATAGGTATAAGGTATAAGGTGTAAGGTATAATTGGATTTCATGTATAGTTGTAAAAATTTCTTGTAAATGTCTTCTTAAATCTTACCTATTTCATTGATGATTTTAAAAAGAGTCTTAGACCTCACACCTTAGACCTTGATCCCAAATAAATAGTATAAAATCAGAACGCGAAAATACCAATTTTGCACACAAAATATCATAATCCCATTTCTATTAACATGATTTATGATGAAAAAGGACAAATTTGTTGACCCAAATACGTTCTAATTCTGAAAATCTCATTTTTTAGATACCGAAAAAAGTGACAAGATTTCTTATTTTTGCACAAATTTTCAATATCATTCGAAATTTGAAGATGGATTCTAGCTATTTGGTTCAATATATAGGCAGATTTAGAATGCAATTTGCACTTTTTTAAATTCATTTGAATTAAATCTTACAACAACGCGTTCTGTCCTCTGTCAGCGAAGAAATCTGACTTCTTAATTTAATATGATAGATTTAAAAATTAAAGACAATGGCTGGACATAATAAGTGGTCTAAGATAAAGCGTAAGAAAGGGGTAGCAGATGCTAAGCGCTCTAAAATATTTGCAAAAATCATTAAGGAAATTACCGTAGCAGTGAAAGAAGGTGGTAGTACTGATCCTGATTTTAATCCTCGCTTACGTCTAGCTATTTCCAATGCAAAAGGGGCAAATATGCCAAAAGATAATGTACAAAGAGCGATAAAAAAAGCATCAGAGAGTGGAGGAGCTTCTTTTCACAAACCAACTTATGAAGGTTATGCACCTGGTGGAATTGCAATTTTTGTGGAAACGGCTACTGATAATTTAAATCGTACGGTCGCTAATGTACGTATGGTCTTCAATAAAAAAGGCGGAAACCTAGCTACAAGTGGTTCGGTTGACTTTTTATTTGAGCGTAAAAGTATTTTTAACATCGTAGCAGAAGGTATCGATCAAGATGAATTAGAGCTAGAGTTAATTGATGCGGGTGCTGAAGATATTGAGTTAGAAGATGGAGAGTTTACGATAACGGCTTCTTTTGAGGATTTTGGTAATATTCAAAAAAAATTAGAAGAACTCAATATTGAACCTAAAAGTGCGACGTTAGAACGTATTCCTTTAAATTATGTGAGTATTGATGTGGATACAGCAAAAAAAGCGTTAGCCCTTATCGAAATGCTAGAAGATGATGAAGATGTCACCAATGTTTTCCACAACATTGAAATGACGGAGGCGATTGCAGAATTGGTTTAGTTATTAGGAAT
>CAYLSF010000591.1:0-5080 GCA_964385675.1 uncultured Saprospiraceae bacterium | reverse complement strand
CGTAGAATGTTAGTGAATGGCGAAACATCAACAAAAGCTAGAATTACAGATTTCTGGGGTGTTGTGCCAGCGATTACGGGTAAAGTAGAATTGGTTTATGAAGGCGAACAAGAGGGCCCATATCAAGTTGCCATTAACTTAATCAATAAAGCGTTAAAGCAATTATTCTTAGAATATTTTGCGAATCCCGATAAATTGAAAAAAGGACAACAACGAGATCCTTATGGTGCGATCAGAATGTGGTTCTCTGGTGGCAATACGGTTGATTTACTGAATGATGATACGAACAAAACCTACCACAAACAACTTTCAAAAGTTTCTGGTCTAGAAAAATTGATTCGCAAAGCGAATATTGGAGATAAAGATAAATTCCTTTTTATGGAGTTAGTCCTTCATGGATTGGCTACGTTCAATGTTATCAACAAAGACTTTGTAGATAAAAAAATGACTTTCAGAGATATGTTAGCGAATATGTTTGATGATTTTGAGGAGTGATGTGAGTTACGGGTTGCGAGTTGAATAAAATTCTATACAAATATATTTGGATTACGGGTTGCGAGTTTTTTGCTTGTAACCCGTAGTTATTTAATATCCGTAGTATAACTGCCTTACCAAAATCGGTAATAACGATAAAATAAGACTTACTAATCCAGTAACTAGAAATGTAATTTTATGAGTGTGTTGATTGATTTTAAATGTCTCTAATACAAATTTCTTATTCATATAAATTGTAGATACGATAATTAGCAATACTAATAATAGTTGAATATATGTATTAAAAGCTAATCCAACTTCCACAAGTATATTAAATCGTCCAATCAATTGAAAACTAAAATCTATAGCAGATATAATAAACCATACCATTGTTAATATCCAACCTGATGGTGTTATCTTTCTCAAAAAGTAGATAGCAATACCCACAAACACTATATTACCTAAAATACCATAAGTCCACTGAAATAATTCAAATTGAACAAATGAGTCACCATCTTGATATTCGTTTACTAAAAATCTAATGAAGTTGAACTGATTATAAAGCGTATAAAATATACCTAATACTAAGGTTAGCGTAACAAATAGTAATCCTAATTGAATTTTATCGGGATTATTCCAAATCTCTGTTACCAGGTTTTGTTTTTTTACATGAAGCTCAGCTTGTTCTTTTTGAAAGGATTCTAACAGTCTATTTAATTCATCTTGTGATAACTTTCGGTTGCTTAATTCCTGCTGTGCAGCTTCTACTGCTTTAGTTTGATAATCTTTGGGATTATTGACGATGGCAAATAATTGATAATTGGATAGTTTTTGATACGGTGCTGTAAATTCATTCATAACGGGGAAATTTAAGACATGAGATTTAGGGTGTAATTTTCATTCAATAGAAAATGAATGCCAAGCCCCTAATTCTGTTATTTTAGAATTTAGTGCTTGGCATTTAGAATTTATCAATTTAATCTTCTTTTACAATTGCTAACGCCAGTTCATCCAATTGTTCTTGATGAACAGGTGAAGGTGCATCAATCATCACATCACGCCCTTGATTGTTTTTAGGGAAAGCAATGAAATCACGGATAGATGCTGTTCCTTTCATGATGGAAACCAATCTATCAAATCCAAAAGCGATACCACCATGAGGCGGTGCACCATATTCAAATGCACCCATTAAGAATCCAAATTGAGCTTCTGCTTCTTCATCTGTAAAACCTAGTAACTTAAAGTTTTTCTCTTGCAATGCTCTATCGTGAATACGAATAGAACCACCACCAATTTCCCAACCATTAATTACTAAGTCATACGCATCCGCACGTAAGGCTTTCATCGTTTCATGATCGCCATTCAACATTCTTTCTACATCTTCTTTCTTTGGAGAAGTAAAAGGGTGATGCATCGCATGGAAACGATTAGACTCTTCATCCCATTCTAATAATGGAAAATCAACGACCCAAAGAGGCTTATATACTTTTGGATCTCTTAAGTCCATTCTAGTTCCCATTTCTAAACGCAATTCATTTAATTGCTTGCGGGTTTTATCGGTTTCACCAGATAAAACTAAAATTAAATCGCCTTTCTCTGCTCCAAATTTATCTGCCCAAGCCTGTAAATCCTCATTGCTATAAAATTTACCAACAGAAGATTTAAACGTTCCGTCTCCATTCACTTTCACATAAACCAATCCTTTCGCTCCAATTTGAGGACGCTTAACCCATTCTGTCAATTTCTTAATGTCCTTGTTAGAATAGTTACCTGCTTGTCCTTTTGCACAGATTCCTACAACTAATTCTGCTGCATCAAATACCGCAAATCCTTTGTTTTGAGCCACATCATTTAACTCAACAAACTTCATTTCAAAACGGGTATCCGGCTTATCGCTACCATAATTTTTAATAGCTTCATCATAAGTCATCACAGGGAAGTCAGGTAAATCAACCCCTAATCCTACTTTAAATAAATGCTTGGTTAAACCTTCAAAAGTTGATAAAATATCCTCTTGATGTACATACGACATTTCGCAATCTATTTGCGTAAATTCTGGCTGACGGTCTGCTCGTAAATCCTCATCTCTAAAACATTTTACAATTTGAAAATAACGGTCAAATCCTGATACCATCAACAACTGCTTAAAGGTCTGAGGCGATTGTGGTAAAGCATAAAATAATCCTTGATTCATACGAGAAGGCACGACAAAATCTCTCGCTCCCTCTGGCGTACTCTTAATCAATACAGGTGTCTCTACTTCAATGAAACTCAAATCGGCTAGATACTTACGGGTTTCAATTGCCATCGCACTTCTGAAAAATAGGTTGTTTTGAACCGAATTTCTACGTAAATCTAAGTAGCGATATTTCATTCTCAAGTCATCACCACCATCCGTATTATCATCAATGGTAAAAGGAGGAACTTTTGACGCGTTCAAAAGTTTCAATCCTGTTACATCTATTTCAATATCCCCTGTTGCTCGATTCGGGTTCTTATTACTTCTTTCTCTAACTGTTCCCTCTACTTGAATAACATACTCTCGACCAAACTTTCTAGCTTCTTGACACAAATCCGCATTATTCTCCATATCAAAAACCAACTGTGTAATACCATACCGATCTCGAAGGTCAATAAATGTCATACCTCCCAAAGCTCTATTCTTTTGTACCCAACCTGCAAGGGTCACCGTAGTTCCAACATTTTCCATGCGTAATTCACCGCAATTGTGTGTACGATACATGTAATTCAAATTTTTTTGATAATTGAAAATAATTCTTCTTAATCTAAATTATAAGATTTGAGGAGTAAGGTATTTTTCCATTAAATAGTTCAAAAAATGGTATGTACTTTTCTTGAAAATTAACCTCAAACCTTATGCTTCAAAAAACTGACTGCAAAGGTAATAGTTTGTTTTTAAATTTGGGGCAGTAAAAAGGATTGTACATAGAAAAAGGCAACGAAGAATCATTGCCTTTTCCTAAAAAAATTCGAAGTCCAATAAAAAGTTAAAATAACTTCAATAAGTTCTCATTAATTTTAAGCCGTCAATCCCCCATCCACAGGCATCGCATGTCCCGTTACAAAACTTGCCTTATCTGAGCATAACCACAAAATGGTATTTGCCATTTCAATCGGTTGAGCAAACCGTTTCATTGGTAAATTTTTCTTGAGTTTTTCAGAAAGCCCTGATGATATTTTATCCATCATGTCAGGTTGAAACATATTTGTTACTGTAAAGACAGGACAAATCGCATTGATACGGATATTATGTCGAGCATATTCCATAGCTGCTGTTTTAGTCATTCCGACTACAGCATGTTTGCTAGCTACATAAGCCATACTATTTGGTAAACCTCTCAAACCAGCAATAGAAGCTGTATTTACGATTACGCCGCCACCTTGTTTTTGCATTTGAGGAATCTCCATTTTCATACAGTAAAATACCCCCGATGCATTTACTGCCATCACTTTATCCCAGTTATCTAAACTTGTATCAGCCGTTTTAGCAGGCATTCCACCGATTCCTGCATTATTAATTGCAATATCTAAGCGTCCAAACTGTTCTATAATTTGATTTATCATAGCCTCAACTTCTTCATACTTTGCCACATTTGCTTTGATAAAAACAGCTTGTCCGCCTTCCGCTTTGATATTATCAACCGTTTCTTGTCCGCCTTTTTCATTAACATCTGATACGACTACAATTCCCCCTTGTTTTGCAAATTCATACGCTGTGATCTGACCAATGCCTTTATGTCCACCTGCACCTGTGATTAGGATAACTTTATCTTGAAATTCCATTGAGTAATGTTTTAATAAAAAAGTCGTGTATGATGTGTGGTTACACTTCATATCACGACAAAAAAAAATGATAGTCAAAACTACAATATTTTATGGATTTAAAAAGGGTTTTAAGCCATTATTAAACTACATTAACTAAAAAGCGGAAATATTCCAATAGAATATTTCCGCTCTTAATAGGATATAAAATCAATTGCTAACTGTCTTACTTCATCGTCATCGGCTTATAATTTGCTTCATAATCTAGCCACGGTGTCGTTTGATAATGACCTTCAGCAAAATAAGTGATGATTTTTTCAAATTCTTCTGTATTTCTATACCCAGGTACAGCTTGAATAATATTCAGTTCTTCATCTAAAAAAACCAAAGTAGGATACCCCACTTTATCATTTTCTTGCATAAACATGGTTGCTAATTCATGTCGTCCCCTACGACCTGTGTTTGCAAATTTATATACCTTACCCTTAAATTCAATATCCTTTTTAATTTCAGCATTGAACTTGACAGAGTGAAAGTTTTCATTAATATATTTTACTAATCTAGGATCTTGAAACGTTGTTTTATCCATACGTTTACACCATCCACACCAGTTGGTATATACGTCAATAAAAACCTTTTTCTTAGAAGCCTTTTTCTTAATCACCTTATCTAAAGACATCCATTTTACTTCTTTAGAGGAAGCAGCACCCATAAATGAGTCACAGGATACCATTGCAAGAATACCAAGTACTACAGTAGTTAATGTTAATATCTTTTTCATAGAGATTTGATTTACAGGAATATGCTAATTATATATACTTTT
>CAYLSF010000590.1:0-5082 GCA_964385675.1 uncultured Saprospiraceae bacterium | reverse complement strand
AAGGGGTATTCAAAAACAATACAAAGCCCGTAATTTTAATCAAGCATTAGAATTATCGGATCAGGCTTTTATTGTAGCTGAGAGACATGGGGAGATTGGTAAAATTAATGATATACTATTAGAAAAAGCTAAAATTTATAAGCAACAAGGCGTTTATACCAACATCCAACAAAATTTTGAAAAAGCACTTTATTTTATTAAAAAAGTACAAGTTACAGAAGGGAGTACACCTCTAAGTGACTTAGTGTATCTAACCGAACATGCAAGTATCAATGTATTATTAGGTAATTTTGAAATCGCTAAAAAAATATTAGATCAAGCCTTAAATAATACGGATCGCTTTAGAGAACCCATTCTAAATGCCATTCTACTACTAGCACAAGCAGAACTAGCTATTGAAGAGAAAAAATTTAAACATGCAGAACAGCTACTAGAAGAAATTTTATTAGACAATCAAGATCACATTAGCAATCAATATTTAGGGAAGGCATATGCCTATTTATTGAAAATATATACCGTAAAAGGACAATTTAATAATATGGCAAAATATGCTAATCTATTATTGCCATTAAGTAAGATAGAACAAAACTCCGAATATGAAGCAGTAGCCTTAAACTGTTTAGGGATTACTTGTGCCGTAAAAGGAGAATATAAATCTGCATTTGAATATTTCACACAAGCTATTGAAAAAAGTGAATACATTGGATATGATGTATTTTCAGCGAAAACGACAGTAAATTTAGGAGCTATATTCTCAGAATTAAGAAACTTTGAAGAGGCGTTAAAAATATATCATCGAGTAGAAAAAGAATATGAACATGTGACAAATAGCTATACTAAAGCCGTATTGACTTATAATATAGGTGGAATGTATAGTCGGTTAGAAAATTTTAAGGAAAGCATTATATACTTCAAGAGAGCAGTTGAAATGTGCCGAAGCGGTAATTTTTCATTATTGGAGTATAAATGTTTATATGAATTATCTAATGTTCATATTCAAGAAGGGTTGATTGAGGAGGGGTTAAGTTACGCTAGATTAACGCAAACACAAAAAGAAGCCAATGAAAGGCTGAAAGAATCTGAGGTGCATTTGGTTAACATGGGAGTGATTAGTAACAAACAAGGTGATTATATCACAGCACTTAATTATGCACTAAAAGGTATAGAGATCTGCGAAACTCGAAGAAACCATAAAACCTTGCGAAGAGGGTATAAAGAAGCTGCCTTTGCCTATAAGCAATTGGGGGAGTATGATAAAGCCTATGATTATCTGGAAAAATTGAATAAAGAGGAGGAAAAGGCCTTTCGAGATTTACGGAAACGACAGTTAATTGACCTTGAAATCAAATATGAATTAAAGGAAAAAGAGCGAGAGATTTCTACCTTAAAGGATAAGATGAAGATTCAAGCCATAGAACTTCGACATCAAAAAGAAATAGAAATTCAGAATCAGAAGCTAAAAATGGCCAATGAGGAATTGAAGCAATTCACCTATGCGATTTCTCATGATTTGAAAGAACCGCTACGCATGATTGGTAGCTTTGCTAAGCTATGGTATAGACGAAATCAGAAAAAAATGGATGAGCGAGATAGGGAATATTTCGACTACATTCACGACGGGGCAACTCGTATGACTTCTATGTTAAATGGATTACTAGAGTATGCAACACTAGGAAGTTCGCAAAAAGACTTTAAAGAAGTGGATTTAAATGAGGTTGTTTTAGCAGTTCAAAAGATTTTAACGTTAAAAGTGTATGAAACAAACGCAACGATTGAAGTAGCGTCATTACCCATAGTCAAAACAAATCGAGTATTGATTTTTCAATTGCTTCAAAATTTGATTAGCAATGCCCTAAAATTCATGCCTGATAATAGAACGCCATTTATAGAGGTTAAAGCAACTCAACAAAACGAATATCATGTTATCAGTGTAAAGGATAATGGAATCGGAATCCCTAAAGCTCAACAAAAAGCCATCTTTAGTATCTTCAAAAGATTGCATACCAAAGAAGAATATGAAGGCACAGGATTAGGGTTAGCATTCTGTAAAAAAATTACGCATCACCTTAATGGTAATATTTGGTTAGAGTCCGAAGAAGGTGTGGGAACGACATTCTTCTTTTCTATCCCAAAACACTAAATAAAATAGTATTTTCCTCCTGTACTTATTAAAAGCCTCCTCAAATTAATATTTCCCTAAATCCCTAAAAAACACTATTCTATTTTAGAAATTGATTCATTTATTAACGTAATCACCAAACATATTAAAATAAATTTTAATTTGGCGTAGTCTTTGAATAATATATATTATATTTAACTAATATAAAATGTATCAGACTCATGAGTAAATTAACAAAATTTGCCAATAAGGCTATTGATTTAAAGGAAACAAATCACGTAAAAGGTGGTGTCTTCTGTGATGTCTATCTAGGACATTGTGCAGAAGAAGGTAAGACTCCTAATGCTTGGGTAATGGATCGAGCTATGGACTTAGATAGAATAGAAAGCGAACATGGTATGGGTGCTGCTATGTTTTGGGGAGGCGGTATTTTTATGGCTATTTACGGGTAATTCTAACGTTTAAAAAACGGTGTAAAGCAGCTTTGTTTTACACCGTTTCCAAATCACAACAAATAAATACAGATGAATCGATTAAACAAATTTCAAAACAAGGCAATTAAGGTAACCTCCATTATAACCATAAAAGGAGGCGGTTATTTCTGTGATGTCTATTTAGGATATGTTGCCGATACAGGCGAAACGTATAAAGCACGAAGGATGGCTTATGCTAGAGAATTGGATAAGATACGCAGAACAGAAGGTATGGCAGCAGCTTTGGCAGCAGGAGGTAGTCGGTTTTTAGCTCGGCATGATTAGTGTAGGTTAAAATGGCATGATTTTTATATTAAAAAAATATGTAATTTATTATAAATTTTAAATTTAACTCTCATGAATAAGATTAGTCAATTTACACACAAAGAAATTAACCTAGATATGGCATCAAAAGTAAAAGGTGGTTACTTTTGTGATGTCTATTTAGGGCATACTTCAGTACAAAGAAGTGGTCAAGTGAATAGCAATAAAATATCTAAAGCTATGGAATTAGATCGTATTTTAGCAGAAGAAGGAATGCAGGCAGCCTTAGATGAAGGAGGTGATCAGTTTTTACAACAATATGGTTAGACTATACTGTTTTAGCAGATAAGCGGCTAACTTAATATATTTAAGTTAGCCGCTTCTATATTTACTAAAGTCGTTTTAAATACTCCAAATAATTCCCAGAAGGTATCCATGTTAATCCTTTCAATGATTGATTCCAAACATAGACCCAACATTCTATTTGCTCCTCCTTATAAAGTATAGATTGCTGTACCCTTAAATACAAACTTTTTGAAGGATCGTCGGGATAATAATTTTCATAGGTATCAAATATGGATAAAACTTTTTGAGGTTGCTCTAAATGAAAAATATGTCCATACACCAAGGAAGCGGTTTGTGTATCAGGTACAACTGCTGGAAACCAATCGACTTTGTACAGTGTACCTTTCAAATAGCCCTCTCCCAAAAAATTCCCTTTTTCATGTAGCAATTGAGCCATTTGATTTCCTGCTCCTTTTAATAAAGAGCCATATACAAAAAGTTTATCTACCATAGCGTAATTCATTAGTTATACCGAAATTACTCAACAGGTTTATCATCTCCAATAAACTCTAGATTTTCATTGGGTAAAATATCTGATTTCGAGACTTTATCTCTTTGAATCCCCGTAATACGCATCTCATGTAAGTAACCATCTACCAACCCTGAAATTACAGGTAAGAACGTGGGTAATTTTAAGCCATCAAAATCTTGAATCTCTTTGAAATAAGCGCCGCCCACAAGAAAATTCATTTTCTCTCGAATGGTATATTCCATCAAAGTGATGAGTTTCGTTTCTTTATCAACCCAAATAAGATATTGGTCAATATCTCGCTGCGGTTCAGCCATTTTCCATGTGGCATAAATACCTTCACAAGTTCGCCCTTCTATTTCTCGCTCACCGGCATAGCTCACTACATCTGCTTTTAAAATACGAGCAGGAAACTCTACAAAGTATTGATAGGTCGGTAACCAAAAATAAACTTCTCCATCTTGTTTCCACTCTATGGACTCATTGGGTGGTTGAATATAGGTTTTCCATGACTGAATCCCCCAAACCGTTCCTTTGGGCATACCTTCTTCAAAAGTTAGGCGTCCATTATAGGTTTTAGGGATATAATCAATCGTCATTTTAACCTCATCCGATTGAAAAGCATGTTCTCCAGGGATTTTTCCAAAAAACTTATCTTCAAATTGAACCGAATACGTTTCCATGCTATCCCAATGTGGGACACCATGTGCTTCTGCCATAGCTGATAATAAGGCTTGACCCCGTTCCGCATCAAAATTATTTTTAACCGTTTCTGTTCTTAAATCAGAAGTACCGAAAAAATATACACCTAGAACAGCTAGAAGGATTAGTAAAAGTAAGCCCCCTAAAATTTTTAATATCGTTTTCATAATTAGTTCGTTTGATGTTTCAATAACAAATACACTTTTAGTAGGTGACAAGACAGGGTGAAGTTGTCTGTTTTTTAACGTTTTATAATGAAATCGTTAAAATGTCGCATGATTACCATTAAAAAGTAGTCTAATAAAAAACGGTATCTTTACATCTATCTAGCTATTGAGCGTTAAACTTTATCTAAAAACAAAAGTCTATTCTACCAAACAATAGTTGGGTTTAAATTTCAGTCATGCAAAAACTTGTACTTGTTCTATCTAGCCTTCTTTTATCATTTTTCTTACAGGCTCAAGAGCATTCGCTATCGGGCATCGTTATTGATGAGCAAGGTGAACCACTCATCAGTGCTTACATTTCCTTAAAATCAACAGATAAATCAGAGCGAAAGTCAGCCATTACGAATGAAAATGGAGTATTCAATATTCCTAACCTCCCTACTAATGCCTATAAGCTTAGAATTAGTTATTTAGGCTACACCGCTCATAAACAAACATTATCAATTGATAAAAAAATAGAATTAGGTAAAATAGTTTTAAAAT
>CAYLSF010000589.1:0-5086 GCA_964385675.1 uncultured Saprospiraceae bacterium | reverse complement strand
AGCGACTTATAGTTAAATATTAATAGCTAAGTCATTACTTTAAAAAGCAACCCCTAAGAGTAGTCTTGTAGTTCTCACGTCTATTACCGCTTCTTCAGAAAGTGTATTATTAGTGTAATTCCATTGAAATCCATCAAATATGCTAGTATCTTCGACTATATCATAGTCATATTCTGCTGTTCCACTTAGTATTTCTAAGCCCAATGATAACGCACCATATTGTACATTAATCTGAAAGCCCATTTGAGTAAAATAAAGACTTTGAGTTTCTATATCCAAAGAACGAGAATAAGAACCATCGCTATTGGAAAAAGAATAATCCATGGTAGGAGATTGAAACAAAGAAGGAGCAACAAGAAAAGACGCATTAATTACAAATTTATCAAACGGATTATACGCTACAGTAGGCCCTAAGTAAAGTTCTGCGGTCAAGATATAGTCCAAATCATCATCATCCCAAAAGTCTAAATTAGACCAATCTACCGAGCTATATGTTCCACCAAATCCAAATTGGATTCCAACACCAAACTGTTCGACATTAGGTATATTGAAATAAGAGATACTACTAAGCTCGAAACTAAAACCATTAGCAACCCCTAGTCCATCCTCACCATTAAAAGATTCATAAATAAAACCATCAGGTGAAGGGGGCGTCCCATAAATTCCAGAAGGAGTTGTTCTTCCTACCCTAAAGAACCCATTATATTTCTTAATAGGTGATAACTCATTTGATTCAGTGGTTTTTTCTTCTTTGGGTGTAGTAGAAGGATTATTTATTTCTCCACCACCTGTAATTTGTGCTTGTGCATAACAAGATAACAACACAAATAAGAGTAAAATTTGTAAAGTTTTCATAAAAAGAGATTGTAAGATTAATTGAAAAATGATTGAATAATTAAGTAAACCAAACTGTGCTTATAATGTACTTTTAAACTGCATGCGCCATACATTCCAAAGTCCTTTTTCATTACCTCTTTGTCCTAAAAAGAAAATAGATTGACCATCTGCTCCCCAAACAGGAGAAACATCATGACCTCCATGAAAAGTATGTTGCTGTAAGTCAGTACCATCTATCTTGAAAGTATAGATATCTAGATTTTCAGGACGTGTCGCCGTTTTATTAGTCGTTCCTACACAAACGATACGTTTTCCGTCAGGAGATACCCTTGGACTGGAGTAGCCTTTATTAGCATCATTTAATAAAAGTGTTTCTTGTCCTGTTTTAATATTAATCATCCATATTTCACCACGGAAGGTTGTTTTGTTAGTTCGAGTAACAATTAGATTTTCACCGTCAGGTGTTAAGCAAGGTGTGTAGCCCTCACCATACTGCGTCATTAAGGATGATTTTGTATTGAAACTCCAAACATAATAGCGACTATTCTCATTTTTTGTAAAGAAAATATACTCATTATCATTTGAATAGCAAGGCCCTAATTCACTAGAACTTGAAGTTGTAACTTGTTGGATAGCAGCACCTTGTTTTGCATTGATTACATAAATATTTTCATTGCCAACATCAGCATCTGTAAAAGCGATTTTTTCACCATTTGGAGAAAATGCCATATCCATTACACGGTTTCTAAATGTTCTTTGTATCGTAGAACGGCCACCTAAAATATTTCTAATGAAAATATTGTAATTCCCACTCTTTTCGTCAATATAAGCTACCTGTTTACCATCATAAGAAACATCAATTAACGGTGCAGCGTACCAGTTGATAAAGCCCGTTTCGCTTTTAGTGACAACAGGTCCTACGACACCATCATCTGTATATTGCGTAAATTGTATTCCTCCCTCTTCAGGAACACTAACCACATTGTATTGTACGATGATTTTCTTAGGTGCACATCCTGTAAAAAATAGCATCGTCAGGCAAATAATTTTTAGAAAAATCTGTTTTATCATTTCGTTAAAAATTGAATTAATAAATTATTAAATTAGCTTAGGTGTCTTGATGATCACCTTATCCCAAAAAGCGTTGAGTATGAGATTTTAAGATTGTCCAGATTTGCCGTTCGCTGAGTTTAAATTGCTTTGCTAATGCCTTGACAGTATTGGTTTTATGAAAATTATTTTTTTTGTATTCTGTTTGAAAGGCATACAAAATCGTATATCGCTGTATAGTAATCGGTTCGATTATCTTATGTGAAATCAAGTATTGTGTGAAATGTTCTAGACCATTTCGTTCCCCATTTCTTGCACGCTCGAACTCGTATTGAGCGATGAGTGCTTTTCTAAAAAGCAGTTCTAGGTCAGTCTCAAGGTTTGCTGGTATCTTTTTCACTGGATTTACTGAAGGCTTTCTGAAAATTTTAGTTAAAAAAATATGTTTTACTTGCTTGTTGTAAAAAATTAATTTTTCTTAGCACAAAAATCATTGCAATCCATAGAATAAACAATCCCCTCTGGAGGGGATATTTCATACGAAACCAGCATCGACCTAGGAAAAATGACAAGACTATTAATTTTTCTTTATTGCATATTAAGTGCAGTAAATACAACTTATGCTATTGATACATTATTTATTGACCAAACATTTGAACATAAGAAAATTGAGGACTTTGGGTATATTCATAAAAGTGCTGAATCAAAATTGACGATTGATAGTATTTTACAATTCACAAGCGAGGATTTCTTACCTTTTTACCAAACAGGTATCACATTACCTCCTATAAATCCAACCTATTTAGCAACTGCTATTTTTAAAAATGAGACAGATACGACACTCAATCTAATGTTTGAAATTCAGAATGGAGCACTTGATTATTTACAATTTTTTATGCAAAAAGATCAGCAACTAGATAGCAGTTCTATTATGGGAGTGCCTCATCCCTTTGAAACTCGTCCAGTTCCTCATAGATATTTCTTACATCCTATCCAACTAGCTCCGTATGAAGCTCAACAATTATATGTTTATGTAAAAAGTAGAGGTCAAATCGTTTTGTTCGATGCTCATTTATCTTCTACTACCTACTTTCATAAAAAAGATAAACAACAGACTTTTGGGTGGAATATTTATTTTGGTGTGTTATTATGTATTTGTGTTTTAGCACTCATTACAGCTTTAATCTCTTTTAATAAGGCTATACTTTACTTTGCTTTATACTGTATATTTGGAACAAACCTAGTTCTCTTTACAAGCGGAATTGGGCTAGAATATATTTGGAAATCTTTTGACAGGTCTATTTTTTCAGGTGGATATATTAACCTTATACCCATGCTAATTGCCTTTTTAGGTTTGACTAGCACGTTCTTAAATACCTCAGTTCACATGCCACGAATCCACAAAACTATATGGATTATTCAGCTTTTGTTGCTCTTTGTATTTTTTCCTATAACTGCAGCAAAATACTATATATCAGATTTGACCATTATCATTTTCACTTATTTAGGACAACTATTGCAACTTGTTATTATCATTACAGTCATTACAGCATCTATACAAACTTACCGTAAAACTAAAAAGTCAGCAGCACTCGCTTTCTTAATGTCTTTTATCTTTTTCTTAATATCTATGGTATATTACTCTCTAACCCGAGTATCAAATGTTATTACTGTTAATGAATTTTTCAGATACACCATTTATATCGCTTGGCTAATTGATATGCTTTTTCTAATGTCATTACTGGCCTATAAAATCAAGTCAACTTATGTTGATAATCTACAACTCCAACAACAACTAACAACTTCTCAATTAAGTGCGGCCAATGCTTTGCTCAAAGGTCAATTAGAAGAACGCCGGAGACTATCACAAGAGTTACATGATGGAATTAGTATTCAAATGGCTTTATTTAAAATGCAATTGAATAAATATTTTGGAAAGAAGAGCGATGAGGAAGTTCAAATAGTAAATACACTAAATCATATTTCAAAAGAAATTAGAGATTTTACACATGCCATTTCTCCAATAGACTTAGCATCAGAATCATTAAATGATGCGATCGAAGATTTAGTTTATAAAGTAGAAAATCAAAGTAATCTAAAGGTTACTCTACAATTAGAAGAATTCAATGAAAAAAAGTTAAAGGACAATCAAAAAATAGCCCTTTATCAAACTTTACAAGAATTAATTAATAATACAATAAAGCATGCAAAAGCTTACCAAATTATCATTCAGTTTATCACATCACAACAAAGAACAATACTACACTATAAAGACGATGGTGTAGGTTTCAATGTGGATCTAAAACATCAAGGAATCGGATTATCTAATATAAAAGCACGAGCAGAGCTATTACAAGGTGACTTAGACATTCAATCAAATAAAAATGGAAGTACTTTTGATTTTATATTTAGCCATTAAAGATTGTGAATTAATTTAATTAATTCCATAGCCGAGTGTACACCTAATTTTTTAAAAATATTTTTTCGATGTGATTGAACAGTATGTTTACTAATAAATAATTTTTCAACAATTGTTTGATTATCAAAACCTTCTACGATTAAGTTCATCACTTCTCGTTCTCTTTTTGTTAATTTTTCTAATTTAGAAAAACCATCTTCCAAGATGCTATTTTGCTCAGGGAGTACTCCTTTTTTCGGAATTGCAACTCTCGTACCTATGTATTGTTTATTTTCTATAATTGTATAAAGGGCTTTTAACAGTTCATCCTCCTCTGTATCTTTTAAAACATATCCATCTGCACCTTGGGCAAAAGCTCTACGAACTAATGAAGGTTTATTGTAAGATGAAAATATTAATATTTTAAGATTTGGGTGTAATGACTTAATATCACCAATGAGTTCAATTGAGTTTTTGCCTTTTAGATTTAAATCTAATACTAAAATATCAATTGAGTTTTTTAATTGACTCCATAGATTATCTAATGAATGAATGATACCAGTAACTTTAAAAACGTCCCTTGACTCGATAAGCATTTTTATACCTTGGGCAATAAGTGGATGATCATCCACTACAAGTATCTTCTTTGTCATAATTTTCAACTATTATTTGAAAGAAATTCTTGTAGTTTTCTCAATTTGCCTAAAATAGAAAGAGCTTGCAGTCATACGACTACAAGCTCTTGAAAAATATTAAGTTGGCAGCGACCTACTCTCCCACCTAGCGGCAGTACCATCAGCG
>CAYLSF010000588.1:0-5094 GCA_964385675.1 uncultured Saprospiraceae bacterium | reverse complement strand
ATTTGCATACGTTCTAATCCGTAAAGCCGTAACATTTCCTTCTTTATCAAAACCCATCTCTGCTTTTGTCACGTGATCTCGACCATGTGCATCCGTTAAAAAGCTTTCGCTACGCTCGGCAGTCCATTTCACAGGACGCTCTAATTGCTGAGATGCCCAAGTGACCAAAGCTTCTTCTGTATAATGGAATATTTTAGAACCAAATCCTCCCCCTACATCTGGGGATACAACTCGTACCTTATGCTCTGGAATTCCTAATACAAAAGCACACATTAACAGACGAGTTAAATGTGGATTTTGAGAAGTCGTATAAAGTGTATAATGATCATTGTGTAATTCGTAATGCCCGATAGCAGCACGAGGTTCTATAGCATTTGGAATCACTCTTTGATTGATATAATCTAAGGTCGTAACATGATGTGAGCTTTCTATTGCTTTATCCACCTCCGCTTTTTCATTTCCTAACTCCCAATCGAAACATAGATTACCTGGAGCATCTGCATGTACTTGAGGAGCATCTGCTTGTGCGGCTGCTTTTGGATTTGTCACAGCAGGATGTACCTCATAATCTACCATCACTGCATCTGCGGCATCTTTTGCTTCTGCATAACTTTCGGCTATCACCATTGCTACGGCGTCGCCTGCATGTCGTACTTTATCTGCTACCAATAATGGATGTGGTGGTTCTTTCATCACATCTCCATTGATAAAATTAACCTGCCAACCACAAGGTACACCGTTTATACCTGCGTCGGCTATATCTTGTCCTGTGAATATTTTTACAACTCCTGACATTTGATTTGCCATGCTAATATCTACACTTTTGATAGTCGCATGAGCATGTGGACTTCTAACAAAACAAACGTGCGTCATATACGGTAGTACAATATCATCAGTATATCGTCCTTTTCCTGTTATAAACCGTTTGTCTTCTACTCTTCTTATTGAAGCACCTATATAAGACATAGTTCTTTCTAATTTTGAATGAATGAATGGTTAAATCCTTAGATTGTTATGGCTTATCGGCTGATTTTTTCACAAAAGCCATTAAAACCTATTAACAATCAAGTCATTAAATCCAGTAGGATTTACGCTGTCTGCATTTTTTTAGCTGCGTGTTGAATCGACTTTACAATGTTATGATAACCCGTGCAGCGACAGAAATTACCTTCTAAGGCTTCTCTTATTTCGTGTTCAGATGGATCGGGATTATTCGCTAATAGGTCACTTGCCATCATAATCATACCAGGTGTACAGAATCCACATTGTAAGCCATGTTCATGGTGGAATCCTTCTTGAAGCGGATGTAGTTTTCCGTTAGTTGCCATACCTTCTATCGTTTTCACAGAACGACCATTTGCTTGTACCACCAACATCGTACAGGATTTTAAGGCTTTGCCGTCCAATAAAACGGTACACGCACCACAGCTACTCGTATCACATCCAATGTGTGTACCTGTAAGACGCAGTTCTTCCCGTAAAAACTGAACAAGGAGCATACGAGGTTCTACACTTCGAGTGTATTGCTGACCATTTATAGTCAGAGAGACTTCTACTTTCATAAGGTAATATTTGGTTTTAAATGGTAAATTAAAAAATTCGACTTTTGATAAACATTTTTAGAATTTCTCTAATAGCTTAGTTATATTTTGCTGATTTAACACACAAAAAGGAATATCAAAAGTTGACTGTTTTATTTAATTTTCTATTACGATAAACCTAATAGTCTTTAATCAAATTAAAATTTGGTTAAACTTAAAAAAAATCAATAAAAAAGTCAATATTTGGGGTCTTTATCATACTTTGTTTGGAAACAATCTAATCAAATGGAATTCATCAGACACAAGACTGTATTTATCTTTGATGCTTTTGGTACTTTATTTAGAACCGTCAATTTTGCAGAGGATTTGACACAACTCGTGGACAATAATGCAGATAGCTTGGTACAGCTATGGCGACAAAAGCAATTGGAATACACTTGGCTCTATAATCAAATGCAACAATACGAGCCGTTTAATGTGATTACGAAGAAGGCTTTACTGCATAGTATGCGGGTGCACAACATAACTAATCCTAAGGTCTTAGATTTATTACTGCCTATTTATGATAATCCTATGTTGATAGATGGTGCAAAAGAAGCTTTAACTTTTTTAAAAGGGGAAAGAAAAAAGATCGCTATTTTATCCAATGGAACGTTAGAAATGTTACAAAATGGTGTTCGTTCTACAGAAATAGAGACTTTAGTCACACAATTAATTTCTGTCAATTCTATTCAAAATTATAAACCGAATCCTAAAGTTTATCAATACGCTTTGGAGCAGTTGAAGACAACGACGGAACAAAGTTTATTCTTTTCTTCCAATCAATGGGATGTAGCGGGTGCAAGCACTTTTGGTTTAGATGCTATTTGGGTAAATCAATATGGGCAAGTTCAGGAACCGTTACCCTATCGTAAGGTTTGGGAAATTGGCGGATTAAGGGAGTTGGTTCAATGATGTGTTGATGTGTTGATGTGTTGATGTGTTGATGTGTTAAAATAACTTGACACCAACACATCCAATTAAATTAAACCACCAAACTATCAGGCTTTCTCCTGTAAGACAAATACGGTTCTTTTGATTTTCCAACTCGTACCACCATTTGAATTTTTTCAGTTCCATTTACATTCATAGCTTGTTCAAATTGCTGACGTAATGCTTTCATTTCTTCGAATTCTTGTAGCACTTGACTAAGCGGATGTATGTAGTAATTGTATTGCTGACACGCCAATTGCAATCGCATATAATCTATTCCTGCATTTACCCAATCTTTAAAATCATTTTCAGTTGTTTTAAGCGTTATCACACCTTTTGACGTCAATACCCTATCATTATGAGCATTGAGTGAGTAAGCATTTAACTTTTTAGAATGCCATTTGTCTTGTTCTAATCCCTTGAGTTGTCTTTCAGCAATCCATTTTTTGATACCACCTACACCATTTCCTGCTAAGTTGATACCATCCCTATTTTGTGCTATTTTATCGTCATTTTCCCTAAACCATTTTCTCGACTCTTCATGTGTCCGAAAAGTATAAGTCTCTACGGACATGCCCTCTGCCAGAATGGGTAGAATTTGATTTAATTTTTCATTGGTATTCGTCAACTCAATCATAGAGTGTTGTGGACGAATTAAATCCACAATTTTCTTAAAATCTTCACTGCGAACAGGTGCATCACTATATTTTAATCTTGACGTACGTCGCTTAAAAATAAGGGTAGCTAAAGGATCAGGAGATATATTTTTAGCCTTTTCAAAAGTAATTTTTGCAATAGGAGATTGTCCTATGCTGGCTTCCTTATAGGGTTTCGCATCAGGAAAGAGTTCAAACCGAGTTATAAATCCATCCAATGTCATTCCTATTTTACAACATTCCAAAAAACAACCGCAACCAATATGAATTTGTCGAGTTGTGGGGTCAGTTGCTTTTAATAATCGGGTTTCATCTGCATAAAATAATAGCTCTGTATCCGACAGAACCTTAAATTTCCACGCTTGTGTATTGTGTGGGTTTGGAGCATTTAAACCATACGCAATACCTTTTAATACAGGTTGTTCAAAGGTGTCAGGGTGAATTCTCTTTGTTGCACCATTTTCGGTTCTCAAAAATTGATTAGCAGATAATACCGTAGAGGCTGCTAAGATAGTACCTCCAGCATATAAAAATTTTCTTCTGTTCATGATAGACTTGATTATAAGAGCGAGGAATTGATTAAAAAGTGATCGAATATCCAATACTGAAATTGTAGAAAAAAGCGGTGTTATTTAATCCAATTTCACGAGCTTGATGAACTTCTTCTACTTCCGTAATGGTATTGAAATAGGTTAATTGATCGTTTTCAAGAGTAGAGGATATTTTAGGCCACCAACGTACATTTGGAACAATCATAATTCCCTTTAATAAATTATCCTTGTGCTTAAAAGGCATCCAATGAGCATATAAGCCTAAGCCCAATGTAAACGTAGTATAGTCACCAATTAGATTCGCTTGAATCTGCTCCTCCCCATTATGGTATAATTCATATTGATGCCATTTGGGTTCTACTCTTAAATTCAACCAATCTGTAAAACGATACCCTACGCCAAATCCTGTTGTCCAAGGTAAATGAATATCTAATCCCTGTTCTTTATCTGCCCCCTCTTCCAATTGATCATTTGCAATATTTAAAGACACGCCATGAGAATAATCAAAAACGAATCTTTCATAAAATAGATTACCTTCTACATTAAAACCACCTTGAAGGGCTTGCCCAACACCAAAGACAAGATTAACCCGATTCGGTAAAGTGGATTGTTGAGCAAAAAGGGTTTGAGCCGATATAAACAAACCAATAAATACGATAAACCTCATGATTATAAAATTCTAATTTGATAATTAATTATTTACAATCACAAAGATGCAGGGGATATAGAAGGGGAAAAAGGACAAATGTCTATTTCCGTCCAGAAGCTAATTTTTTTCGGATTCGGCTTAAATGTCGAGGTGCAATACCTAGCATGGAGGCGATATATTTTTGGGGAATTTGTACGGCATGAAGGGGGTATTTTTGTAAAAAATCTAAATATCTTTTTTCGCTATCCGTCGTAATCAATTGAAATACTCTATCCTCATAACCAATCATGTCGTTTTCAAGTCCTAACATCCATAGTTGTTGAATCTCTGCAAAATCGCGCTTTATCACTAGGAAATCCTCTTGACTTATCGTCAACAATTCAACATCCTCAATACATTCTAAATTTTCTTGACTTGGGGTTTGTCGAACAAAACTGGTGAAAGCTGTTACAAAATTATGCTCTAATGAAACCCAACGGGTATATTCTTTTCCATCAATATTATAATAATGTCTAATTTTCCCCTTCATGATAAAGGAAACCGAACGAGCGACTTGTCCTTCTCGCACTAAAAAATCACCTTTCTTATACATCTTTGGTTTGAATAATTGAAATTGCGCTCGTAGTTCAGGACTTACGGGAATACCTATATTTGATAAATATGATTCTAGTGCTTTCATTTTTTATGATTGTATCAATTCTTTATCAATTATGAGTCATCGAATC
>CAYLSF010000587.1:0-5094 GCA_964385675.1 uncultured Saprospiraceae bacterium | reverse complement strand
CAAATACCTTTAAAAGATTTTTTTCGTAATCCTGAATCTTCGGCTTACAAGTTATCTCCCGATGGTGCAAATCTAGCATATTTAGCACCTTATGAAAATAGAATGAATATCCATATTCGTCCTACCGATAGCGATGAGGTTACTAGAATTACGAGTGTAACCGATAGAGATATTGCAGGCTATATATGGGTGAGTAATAGTCACTTGATCTATGTAAGAGATTTTGGAGGGGATGAAAATTATCATATTTTTTCTGTAGGTTTAGATGGTGAAGCAGAGCGAGATTTAACGCCTTTTGATAATGTGCGAGCAGATATGATTGATGACTTGAGAAATGATGAAGATCATATTATCATTGGTATGAATAAGCGTAATCCTCAAATGTTTGATCCTTATCGTCTGAATGTAAAAACAGGGGAATTGCATTTATTGGCAGAAAATCCTGGATATATCACAGGTTGGATGACGGATCATGATGGAAAACTTAGGCTAGCAGTTGCAACGGATGGCGTTAATACTAGTTTATTATATCGTCCAACGGAAGCAGATGAATTTAAGCCTGTAATTACGACTAATTTTAAAGAATCTGTTACGCCTTTATTCTTCACATTTGATAATAAACACTTGTATGTGATGTCCAATTTAAATCGAGACAAAGCGGCTATTGTTATTTTTGATTTAGATACTGGAAAAGAAATTGAAACGCTTTTCAGTCATGAGGATGTGGATGTTAGTGGATTGTCTTATTCTGAAAAGCGAAAAGTGTTAACGACTATCACTTATACCACTTGGAAACGTCAATATCATTTCTTGGACTCGGAACGAGAAGCCTTGCAAAAAAAGCTAGAAGCCGCACTAGGAGATTATGAAATTGTTATCACAAGCAGTAATAAGGCAGAAGATATTTTCTTAATTCGAACCTTTAGTGATAAGTCTTTAGGAGCATATTATATTTATCATAAGGCTACTGATGAATTAAATAAAATTGCTGTTGTTAGTCCATGGTTGGATGAAAACAAAATGGCAGCGATGCAGCCGATACAATACACTTCAAGGGATGGTCTAACCATTCATGGTTATTTAACCTTGCCTATGGGCGTAGAGGCTAAAAACTTACCTGTTATTATCAATCCTCATGGTGGCCCGTGGGTACGAGATAATTGGGGTTTCAATCCAGAAATTCAATTTTTAGCGAATAGAGGTTACGCCATTTTGCAAATGAACTACCGAGGTAGTACAGGATATGGTCGCAAATTTTGGGAAATCTCTTTTGGTCAATGGGGACTTTCCATGCAAGATGACATTTCAGATGGTGTGCAATGGCTGATTGACGAAGGAATAGCCGATCCGAATAAAGTAGCCATTTATGGCGGAAGTTATGGTGGATATGCGACTTTAGCGGGTATTACTTTGACGCCCGATTTATATGCTTGTGCAGTAGATTATGTTGGGGTTTCCAATTTATTCACCTTTATGAAAACCATTCCTCCTTATTGGGAACCGTATCGTGCGATGCTTTATGAGATGGTGGGCAATCCAGAGGATGAAACTGATCATGCTCGCATGAAAGCGACTTCTCCTGTTTTCTTAGTTGATAAAATCAAAACGCCCTTACTTATCGCACAAGGGGCAAATGATCCTCGTGTCGCACAAGCGGAATCTGACCAAATGGTAGCCGCATTGAATAACAATGGTATTGATGTCGAATATATTTTAAAAACGGATGAGGGGCATGGCTTTAGAAAAGAGGAAAATCAGTTTGAATTCTATGAAAAAATGGAAGCCTTTATTGGGAAGTATTTAAAAGGATAGATGGCATTCTGATGAGATGACTGATTAATCCTGATACCGATCTATATGATAAAAGTAGGGCAAATAGGTATCGGGGTTGATTCAATTCCTCGCCATTATATCTCTCCCAACTACTATACGAGAAGCTATCGGAAAAGTATTCTCCATACCTGTAACCATATAATCATGTTTACTGCTGAACCCTTTCGGTATGTGCATGGATGCCGAAAGAGTAATAATGGTCTGCTTGAAGTATTTCATTTTCCGAAATCTGTCCATTTTGATTTAAATCTGAAAAAGTAACACGGGTATTGCTCAGATGGTCTTTAATAGAATATTCATACTTAAAAGAAGCCCCATTTGGTACAGCACACCCTTCATCAAAGTAGATGGCTTCTAATGTACCGTTGGTATATTCTAATCCACCCGCATACTGTTTTGTCTAAGTCAAAGCACTACCTGTAAATACTTTTTTGTGAGTTTGATACCAGCAGCATCATATATCCACTCCAATTTATTACCATTACCAAAAGTAACCCGAGTTGGTAAATTTAGATGGTTATATTCGATAATAATACCTTTATTTTTATCCTCAATCATATTACCATTAGCATCATAAACATAATCATTATTGGTTACATTACCATCCTTAAACCCTTTTAAGGCTTGTGGACCTTCATAAGTTGAACCTTCTGTAACACTTTTGAGTTGATTGCGATTATTGCTGTGATAAGCATAACTTAGGTCATCTATTACATCGTAGTTGGTCTCTATATTTTAAAACCTCATTCTTGAATAATTTTAATCTCAACTCGCCTATTATTTTTACGTCCCTTTTTAGTCTTATTATCATCTATTGGTTTCGTTTCTCCGTATCCCTTTGCTTTAAGTTGATTAATAGAGACGCCTTTTTTTATAAGATATTCTTGAATACGCTCTGCTCGTTTTTGAGATAGGTCTAAATTATAGTTATCATTACCAATATTATCTGTATGACCACCTATTTCTACTCGAATTGCTTTATGCTCAATGAGGTATAAGGCGAGTTTATCTAAATCTTCTAACTTCTGATTGAGTAATGTAGCACGGTTAAATTCAAATTGTATTTCACCCCTATACACTTTTTCAAAAAGAATTAATATTTTGAAAGATATAACCCCAAAAAGGTTTGATATTAGGTTTTGCTTTTCCTTTTAAAAAACTAATAATCAGTTTATTAAGATTAGATATAGAAAAGGCAATCTGTTCAATCTCTTCATATCCTTTTGTAAAAATAGAGGTTCGATAATACCATTTATCCTGCTTCTTATCTAATTTCTTAGTCGGCAGTTTTTGTTCATATGCGATAATCCCCTGTTGAATACATAAGGCATAACATAACCCAATAACTGCTACCATTAGCCTTATCTTTTCCATTTTATCAAAGTTAATTTGCTCTAATCGAAACCCTTTCTCTTTCGTATCCTCAAAAAAGACTTCGATTTTCCATCTCTTCTCATACTGATAACACGTCCACTTTATATTATTCTTGGTACTGATAAACCGAATATATGGGTCATTATCCTGCTTCTTACCATTAGCCCAAGTCACACAATAATAGAAAGTTTTCCCCTTTAGTATAAATGGCTGTATAAAATACCCTCTTGAAGCAATATGACCTCTAATTTTATTATCCAATGTAGGGATATCTATATTCATTTGTGTTGCTAAACTCTCTTTATAATCTAGTTTTCGTAGCCTAATAACAAATTCATAACCAGATAATTGTAAATAATTGAACCAATCTTTACCTATGATCCCGATAGCTATCGGGACTATCACCAACCAATACTAAAGCAGATTTCACACTTTTATCTAATATCCCTCCAAATAACTGTTGAAAAGCGTTCATTAAATCTTGCCGTTCTTTTTGAGAAGAATTGCCTTTTTTGTTCAACAATTCAAAATATAAGGGGAGTAGCTTTCCATTTCCCAATACTACTCCAATCATTAATATGTTAATATTGATACTACCTAATTTCCAGTTCGTCCTATCCATACTTAACACAATATCAACACCTTGTGGTAAATAAGGGGATAGAATGTTGTAAGTCAATTGAAGTAAGCCAAAAACAAATAAGCTAGTATTTTCCATTTTGAACCAACGGATAAAGCGAGTATATACCGTTTCTGGTTTGGTCTGTCTACCTAAAGCGATGCTTCCTTTCTTCTTCGCTTTATTTAAATTACAACTATTCGCTAATAAGATACAGTTTGTTAGTAATATCAATGTTTTCACTACACATTTGCGGTGAAATGGAAAATATCCCTTAATTTCAGATAATTCTAGAGTAGTTCTCTGCATATCTTTTTTGTTTTAATCATGCAAAGTTAAGCTACTCTAGTTTCTTTCTTTAAAAGTGTATAGGGGTGAAACCTGTAAATACTTTTTTAGTCAACTTAATACCTGCAGCATCATAAACCCACTCTAGTTTATTACCATTTCCAAAAGTAACTCTAGTCGCTAAATTGAGATGATTATATTCGATAGTAATATCTTTATTTTTATCCTCAATCATATTACCATTAGCATCATAAACATAATCATTATTGGTTACATTACCATCCTTAAACCCTTTTAAGGCTTGTGGACCTTCATAAGTTGAACCTTCTGTAACACTTTTGAGTTGATTGCGATTATTGCTGTGATAAGCATAACTTAGGTCATCTATTACATCGTAGTTGGTCTCTATATTTTAAAACCTCATTCTTGAATAATTTTAATCTCAACTCGCCTATTATTTTTACGTCCCTTTTTAGTCTTATTATCATCTATTGGTTTCGTTTCTCCGTATCCCTTTGCTTTAAGTTGATTAATAGAGACGCCTTTTTTTATAAGATATTCTTGAATACGCTCTGCTCGTTTTTGAGATAGGTCTAAATTATAGTTATCATTACCAACATTATCTGTATGACCACCTATTTCTACCCGAATTGCTTTATGCTCAATAAGGTATAAGGCGAGTTTATCTAAATCTTCTAACTTCTGATTAAGTAATGTAGCACGATTAAATTCAAATTGTATATTTTTTAAAATCATCGGTGTTTCCACACTAATAATCGTGTTTTTTATAATTGTTTTAGAGGCATTTATTTTTTCAACTTGTACGGTATCTACCTTTTTAACCACTATCTGTTTTATCGTATCTACTGTCGCCTTGTCTGAAATAGCTATTGGCTTACGACCACATTGACACTCACATGAATCTGATACAGGTAGTACAGAAATATCGTCTATATAATAATAAGAAGCTATACTTGGTA
>CAYLSF010000586.1:0-5103 GCA_964385675.1 uncultured Saprospiraceae bacterium | reverse complement strand
TTCAAAACTCGATGATTCCGAGAATCCTGTCATGCTCAAAACATCAAATGGAGTTATATCACTGAAAGCAGCCAAACACACGTTTGAAGCAAAAGAATCTTTGAATAATTACAAGGTAGAAGTTGATGTATTCTATGATATTTCACAAGAGGATATACAAACATTGGCAGACTATTCAATTGAAAAGATTCGATTGCAATTAAGTAAGCGGCAATTTGATTACAAAGTGAAATCAAAGAAGGGGAAGAAGTTTCAAAAGAAGGTTGTCTGTGCACAAAAAGCACAGAAGAACTAAAGCGTATAGTTCATCGTCAATACCTCAATCTTTGTTTTTCGAGTATTACCTGATTGACTGGCTTTACTGGCGGTCAATGGTTTTTCAATCATTTGAGTGCTCCAATTGTTTGCTGTGGTAAAGGATTGGAGCATATCACTTTGGTAGGAACTCAGTAGAAACATGCCTTTTAATGACGCTAATATCTCCAAAAGCTGTTGAAAGTCATCGTCCGTATAGCCACTATAGTGTCCTTGATGTGCCCCAATATATGGCGGGTCAATGTAAAAGAACGTATCTTCTGCATCCCACTTCTCTATGACCTTCAAGGCATCACGACATTCTAGGGTAACGTACTCCAACCGTTCAGAGAGCTCCTCATTCCATTGTTTTTTCTTGTTTACAATCGTCTTTGACTTCTTATTACTCCTAGAATAGCTCCATCCTCCAATACAGCTACTAAATCCTTGTGAGGTGACGACCCAAAATGCCCACGCTCGTTGCAGGGGTGTAAATAACTCTGGCATGTGATACATCGCACTTGCTGCTTTATGGGTACTACGACTATGTAAGGTGGTTTGTACTAATTGATTCAAAGTCTCAAAGTCAGTCTGTAGTACGGCATAGAAGTTCATCACATGACTATTGTAATCATTGAGGACTTCAACGGGTGAAGGTTCTTTTGCCCAAAAGACGGCACCACCGCCTAGAAATGGTTCGACATAGCAGGTATGATTGGGAATCAGCGGCACAATATATTTGGTCATAGTCATCTTACCACCGTAGTAGGTTATGGGTGTTTTCATGAAGGGGAGTATGACGAATGGAAAAGAAAGGACTAGGAGGGTGTTTGTGTTTTTTGAAAGACTAACAATTAAATTGTTAACAATTTCTTCATATGTTTTACCTATTATTTTATTACTCCCCCTTGATTTGCATTTATTTTTCTCTTAAATTTGAAAAATAATTATAACATCAAGGGTAGAATCAGCAGAAAACAAAAGAATAAATTACCAAATACATAATAATTAATTGAATCAGTACAAATAAAACCTATTCAATCCAAGGTCTTCATATCTACCTCAACCGTAAGAAAGTTAAAGTAATTTGAGTACCCCGAAGTAGATATAATGCCCAGTTGAATAGCTCATTTAATAAGCGTCAAAAGTATTTCATCATGTCCATTACAACTGTAAAAACCAGTTTGCTGGTTTTAGCCTTATTCTTATGTACATTAACGATTGTACAGTCAAATTACCCAAGTCTTTTTAATTATTTTAATAGTTCTACAAGTTCTACAGTACTAACGCCAAGTTTACGAAAATCTGCGGTAGAAGAAAAACGAGCAGATTTAAAGAAATTAGCAGAACTAGAAGCCTTACAGATCAATAGTCTAAGTACGAATGATCCTACTGCCAACATTATTCCACCTTCTCCAACTGTTGCAGGCTTAGGACAATATGGAGAAATTCCAGTCGGAATGTACACGGGGACACCTAATGTATCGGTGCCTATATCGACTTTGGCAGGAAAAGGGATTAGTGTTCCGATTGCTTTAAGTTATCATGCAAGTGGCATTAAAGTCGATCAAGTCGCAAGTTGGGTTGGTCTGGGATGGTCACTCAATGCAGGAGGGGTAATTTCTAGAACGGTGAGAGGATTACCAGATGAAGATCCGAATGGATATTTTAACCAAACTATTCCCGATGCGAGTACTTCCCATGCTGATATACTAGCGAATCATTCAACTTTGGTAACGCACCTTTTAGACGGGCTAGGTCAAGCAGATGGTGAACCTGATATTTACAATTTCAATGTAAATGGGATGTCAGGTAAGTTTATGGTAGATGCGAATTATAATATTCACCATATTCCTTACCGAGATGATATCAAATTAGAATGGTTGCACGACCCGAACAATCCTAATAGTGTAAATACAAATGGATGGATTCTAACCACACAACAAGGGATTAAATATCATTTTGGATTTGGGTTTCATGAAACGAGTAACACAAGTTCTTGTGGACAAACTTCTCCTCATTATACTACAGGATGGTTATTGAAACAGATAGAGAATACGACCAATGGAGCAACAATTGACTTTACTTATCAGCAATATGGAGCTTCTTATCAATCGAATAAATCTTTTAGTAAATATTATGGACAGAGTCCTGCTTCAAGTTATTGTACCTTTTCTACGCCACAATTTCCAACGACTTGTACTACAATTAATAGTTCTGTAAACTGGCATTTAAGCGAAATAACAGCTGACTTTGGAAAAGTTATCTTTAATACAAGTGGAAATCGACAAGATATCCAAGGAGATGCTAAGTTAGACAATATTATTTTTCAAGATAACAATGGAGCGACTTATAGGACATTTAACTTTTCTTATAATTACTTTAATGCAGGAGGCACAAGCGTAAGAGATAAGCGCTTGAAGTTAACACAAGTACAAGAAAGTAGTCCAACACAGAGTAAGCCACCTTATGTCTTTGATTATTTAGATCAAGCGGATCATTTGGATTATCGCCTACCGGCTCGATTATCACACGCACAAGACCATTGGGGATTCTATAATGGAGCATTAAATAATGTAACCATGCTACCCAAAAAATATGGCAACGGTAGCACGAGTATTACAGGAACAGGTTCTATTTTTGCGGGTGCATCAACAGGAGTAGTCAGTGAAGATGCAAACCGAGCCCCTCATGCTACACATACTAAGGCAGGGATGCTTGAAAAAATTACTTATCCATTAGGTGGAGTTAGTGAATTTATTTTTGAAGCACACGACATTGGAGACTTTAGTGAGCATTTATTATTACTAGATGAAGCCTATGCCCATCCGGCTGGAACAGGTGTTACCGCTTGTCAACCCGCTAATCAACCACAGTGTGGTACGGCAGCTACAAAAGATTTTACCCTTTATGGCTTTACAGAAATTACAGCAAATGTTACCATGAGTAATGGTAATGGAAACTGGGGTGGAAGTATCAGCCTGACCCAAAATAGTGGGGTAACAGCAGCTTTACCAACGTTTACTTCTTCTGTACAAGGACATAAATTTCAATTGCCCGCAGGTGAGTATACGCTAACGGCAACTGCCGTACATCAAGGAGATTATACGCATGTTGATTTATCTTGGGAAGACCATGATGTACACACAGGTGCCGTTAATGCTAATTCACTCAAAAAATACCAAATTGGTGGTGTACGCATAAAAGAAATTCATACCAAAGCAAGTCCTACAGCTACTGCAATGGTTAAAAAATATACTTATGAGCGATTTTCAGATGCCAATGATCCAACTCGTTCTAGTGGACGTATCATCACAGAACCAACTTACGAAATGTCTCGCTCAGAATACTCAACTTCTTCTGGTGGACAAAATGTAGCTTGTCATTATCCTGGTATCTCTTCCAACTCTACTTCACCCTTAGGTACTACACAAGGTAGTCATATCAGTTATACTGATGTAACAGAATGGTATGGTGCAAATGGAGAAAATGGAAAGGTTGAAAATATTTATTCGTATGCTTATGATTTAGAAGACTATGAAGTGGGGCCTCCGATTACTTTAAAAACAAGTAGGGATTGGAAAAGAGGTCATCTGCTACAATCTAAAGTATATAAAAATGTCAATAATAATTTTGTACTTCAGAGCGAAACGATTAATGAATATGATTGGCGAGAAAATCAGACCTTGAACAATACCAGCCTGTCAGGGCTTAGTATAGCGTACAAGGTAATGCCCAACAATCGACCACCGAGTTTTTCTCCTTCTGATGTTGACTTATATAAAACAAAAACCTATAGGGTCGTAGCCCCCTGGTTTTATCAAACTGCTACTACACAGCGTACGTATGATGACAACGGGATAGATTATGTGGAGAACATAACCACACTAACATACGATGAAGATGACACGGACGGGCATCAAACGCAACCGATTGAGACCCGAACTACCAATAGCGATGGGGTAGAATATATTACTCGTACAAAATATGTAGCAGACTATCAAAATCCTTCGTCAGGCGATATGGGTGCAGCCTTACAATATATGCAAGCGAACAATCGGAATTTGATACCTGTAGAAGTAAAACAATATCGGAAGTCACCAAATGATGCAGCCTTGATTGCAGGCGCCAGTTTAACCGAATTTAAACTTTTTCATGGTAATCCGCTACCACATCGGATATATCAATTATCAATCAATGGATTGATACCAGAAACAAATAGTAATACATCGGGTACATTTACGACTTCGTACATCAATAGTAGCGGAACACTCGTAAAAGATAATCACTATAGACAACTAGGTACGATTAAGGAATATAATTCCAATGGTCAATTAATAGAATATCAGCGTACTCACGATGTTACCTCTAGTTTTATCTATAACGTGGATGAATTACCCGTAGCGAAAGTTACTAATGCGGAGTCTAACGAAATATTTTATACCTCCTTTGAGCATCATATTAATGCCGTGGGAGATGCGATTACGCCGATGGGGCGAACAGGTCTCAAGTCTTTTCAAGGCAATCTAACTATTTTAGCCGCCTTACAAAATCTACCGACCAATCAATCGTACAGACTCACTTATTGGACATCTTCCAATGGACAAAATTGGACGCATCAGGAGCAAATTGTCAACTATACAGGTGGTAATATTACGGTTACCAATAGTGGCTATATCGATGATGTACGATTATATCCTACCGATGCTCAAATCGCTACGGTAGCTTATGATGCAGATACTAGACAGGTTACGGCGATGACGGATAACAATAATGTGACCGTCTCCTATCATTATGATGCGTTTAGAC
>CAYLSF010000585.1:0-5110 GCA_964385675.1 uncultured Saprospiraceae bacterium | reverse complement strand
TCAACTTACTAATATTAGTACTTCTTTTTAGTCAAATTTTGTTTGCTCAACAAGAAATTCCACTCTATGAAGGTAAACCCAAAGGTTCTGAAGATTGGACATGGAAAGAAGCCATTTCTGAAAAAAATGTATGGAATACCAAGTTGATCTATAATGTAGTAGAGCCAACCCTTACTGCCTATATTCCGCCTTATTATTTAGCCACAGGCACCGCAGTAATAATTGCACCTGGGGGAGGATATCATGCTTTAAGTATTGATAGTGAAGGAAAAACTTTAGCAAAATGGTTGCAAAGTAAAGGCGTAGCTGCTTTTGTCTTGAAATATCGCTTGGTAAGGAGTTTTACGGATGAGCCAGCAAAAGAAGTCATGACCAAGAAAACAGTGGATGAAGATGCGAAAAAAATAATGCCTTTGGCAATGGAAGATGGTTTAACCGCTATTCAATATATTCGAGATAATGCAAAGAAATATGATATTAATCCTAATAAAATTGGCTTGATTGGATTTTCAGCAGGCGGAAATTTAACGATGAATGTAGCTTACAATAGTACAGATAAAAATCGCCCTAATTTTATAGCTCCAATTTACGCTTGGGATTTGGGAGAAATAGGCGGTGTTGTGCCTAAAGATACGATACCTATGTTTGCAGCAGTAGCTACAGATGATCCGCTCAACTTAATGCCTTATAGCCTTGAAATTTATCAAAAATGGGTCAAAGCTGGTCAATCCGCAGAATTACATGCCTACCAAACAGGTGGTCATGGTTTTGGGATGCGCGTTAATAATGTCCCTACAGATAAATGGTACAAACGATTTGGAGAGTGGTTACACTTGCAAGGATATTTAAAAAAACTTTATCCCAATAAGTATGAAAAACAATACGGGCAGGATGCTGTAGCGCGTGGAAATAAAGAAAGAATCAAACGAATGCAAATGGATTATGCTCAACTTAATCGGTATAAATCGGCTAATGAAAAGCTGAAAGCCTCAAAACCCAATGAAAATCGTGTAGTTTTCTTAGGAAATTCTATTACAGAAGGTTGGGTGAATGTAGATAGTGCTTTTTTTGCAGATAATAATTTTATTGGACGGGGTATAAGTGGACAAACTTCTCCCCAACTTTTACTTCGGTTTCGACAAGATGTCATAAATTTAAAACCTAAAGCTGTTGTCATACATATCGGAACAAATGATGTGGCAGAAAATACAGGGCATTATGATGCGAATTATACGTTTAGTAATATTCAATCTATGGTAGAGTTGGCAAAAGCTAATAATATAAAAGTTATTCTAGCAGCAGTATTACCGGCCACCAAATTTGAATGGAATCGAAAATTAGGGGATCGTTCTGCTATGATTGTGGAGTTGAATAAGCAACTTGAAGCCTATGCTGCAATAGAAAATATTCCTTTTGTTGATTATCACTCCGCCATGAAAAATGATAAAAATGGAATGGATAAAGACATCGCCCCCGATGGCGTACATCCTACACCAAAGGGGTATGAGATTATGAAAAATTTAGTGTTACCTATAATTCAAAATGTTTTGAAATAACTTTTAGTTTTAAAATCATAAAATGCTATGAAAAATATTGATCCTAAAGTATTTGACATCTATGATGATTATGCACATAATAAGATTAATCGTCGGGAATTTATGGATAAATTAGGGGTATTTGCGATAGGCGGTCTTACTGTTCCTGCCCTTCTAGCTTATGTACTGCCTAACTACGATAACCCCGTCATCGCAGAGGATGACCAACGAATAAAAATAAAGATGACGGATTATGACTCGCCCAAAGGAGGTGGAAAAATAGATGGTCAATTAGCTAGACCAAGAGGTATTTTTAAAAAATCTCCAGGCGTTATTGTGGTTCATGAAAACAGAGGATTAAATCCATATATCAAAGATGTAGGGCGAATGTTAGCGGTAGATGGCTTTATTTCTTTAGCTCCAGATGCGTTGACACCGTTAGGCGGTTATCCCGGTAATGATGATGAAGGCAGAACCTTACAACGCAAAAGAGATAGACAAGAAATGTTAGAAGATTTCATAGCTGCTTTTTATCACCTAAAAGATCATCCTAGATGTAATGGTTCGGTTGGTGTCGTTGGTTTTTGTTTTGGTGGTTGGATTTCCAATATGATGGCGGTACGCGTACCTGAACTCAAAGCAGCCGTTCCATTTTATGGTGGACAACCTAGTACTGATGATGTCCCTAACATTCAAGCCCCTTTGTTATTACATTATGCAGAATTGGATAAACGAGTGAATAAAGGTTGGGCAGCTTACGAGACAGCCTTAAAAGCAAATAATAAAACCTACACGGCTCATGAATATCCTGCTGTCAAACATGGGTTTCATAATAACACGACGCCTAGACATAATGAAGCTGCGGCAACTTTAGCTTGGAAGCGCACCGTTAACTTTTTCAATGAAAAATTAGTGTAATTATGCTTGAAAGGAAAGACGCCATCAATCATCTTTATTGGAGTGTAGAGGAATTAAAATCCTATACCGATTTAACAGGTAATCGTTTTGATATTGATAATGCCCAAAGGCGATTATGGCAAATGAATCCGATTTTAAAAAAACATGATTTTCCCAATATCCAAAAACTATATAATGATTTAGATGAATTGTTAGAATATGCAGCATTTTTTGATAAAATAGAATTTTCTAAAAAGGTAGATGAACTCTATGAATTATTGGTACGTGTACGTGTAAATACAAAATGACAGTACCTAAAATACAAATAAAAATCGGTATCAAATTGCTTCGATACCGATTACATTTTTCACTAAAATTCTTATGAACTATAACCTATATTACTTACTAGATGCAGCAGCCCTATGCTCACTCGCTAAATCTTTTTGAAGATTTGCTGGCACAACGCCATAGTTATGAAATTCACGAGTATGCTTTGCCCTACCTTGTGTTAAAGCTCTCAAAGAAGAAGAATATTTATATAATTCCTTTAAGGGTACATGGGCTTTGATTTTTTGGTAATGACCGTCTGCATCCATCCCCATAATGATGGCTCTCCGAGTTTGTAAATCTCCCATAACGTCTCCCATAGTATCATCCGTACACAAGACTTCAATTTCGTAAATTGGCTCCATAATATTTGGATTCGCATCAGCAAAGGCTTTTTTGAAGGCTTGAGCTCCAGCAATTTGAAATGCCATATCATTAGAGTCAACAGCGTGCATTTTTCCATCAAATACACTAATTCGAATATCTCGAACATAAGACCCTGTAATCGGGCCATTCTCCATCATTTTCATCACACCTTTTAAGATAGAAGGCATATATTTCGCATCAATTGTACCGCCAACAATGCAGTTATTATAGACCACTTTTCCACCCCAAGGCAGTTCTACTTCTTGTGTATTTCTAACGTTTAAGTTAGCAGGAGGCGGCATTCCTTCATAATAAGGCTCTATTCGCATGTGTACTTCTCCAAATTGACCTGCTCCACCGCTTTGTTTTTTGTGGCGATAGGAAGATTCTGCCATTTTACGAATCGTCTCCCGATATGGAATACGAGGTTCTTCAAACTCTACATTGATATTATATAATTTTTCAATTCTATATTTTACCAAATTCAAGTGCATTTCCCCCTGCCCTTGAATGATGGTTTGTTTCAATTCTGGTGACTGATGCACTAGAACCGTTAAGTCTTCTTTTTGAATTTGACTTAACCCAATGGCCATTTTTTCTAAATCCCCCTTACTCGGTGTTTTAATCGCCGCACGGATTCTTGAAGGAGGAAATTCAATAGCTGCTGCTTTGTATTCTTTACCTTTTTTAGCCAATGTATGGTTCGTACGAGTTCCTTTTAGTTTAACAACTGACCCCAAATCACCTGCCCTCAATTCGTTGACGGAATCTCGCTTTTTACCATTTAAAATGTAAAACTGACTGAATCGCTCTCCCGTACGAGAGGTTTCATTATACAAGTCATCACCAACTTTAAGTGTACCAGAAATCACTTTAAAATAAGACATCTCTCCCAAGTGTGGCTCCGATAACGTTTTATAGAAAAATAAAACCGTATCTTTTGAATCATCACATGGCAACTCACTCCCATCTTCCATCAATGTCGGTCTATCCGCAGGAGCGGGTGCTATATCATGCAAAAAGCCCATAATACGTCCACTGCCCATATTATTAACCGCAGAAGCACAGAAAATAGGGAATAATTCTCTATCCATCATAGCCCCTTTCATGCCTGTAGTTAATTGTTCTTCGGTAAGTGTTCCTTCTTCAAAAAAGGCTTCCATGAGTTCTTCATCATATTCTGCCACAGCTTCTACGAGTGCTTCATGTAGTTCTGCTGCTCTATCTTCAAATTCTGATGGGATAGGGTGTTTTTCAGGTTTACCACCATCTTTTGGGAATTTATATAGTATCATTTTTAGTACATCCACAATAGCATCAAAATCTGGACCTACTTCTACTGGAAATTGAATCACGGTGGCTTTATCTCCAAATCTTCCTTGTGCTTGTTCTAAGGTTTGATTGTAATCGGCTTTATCACTATCCAAATGGTTAATCACAAAAATATTGGGGGTGTTAAATTGTTGGGCGTAATCCCAGATGAGTTCTGTACCTACTTCTACGCCTTGTGTAGCATTGAGGACGATAACCGCAGTATCAGCTACTTTTAGAGCGGAAATAACTTCTCCTGTGAAGTCATCGTAACCAGGAGTGTCAATGATATTAATTTTACTGTCTTTCCAAGGTACATGCAGGACGGAAGCAAAAACGGAATTTTGTCGTTCTTTTTCGATGTTATAATGGTCGGATACGGTGTTGCCTTCTTGAACGGTTCCTCGGCGAGTAATTGCTCCTCCTTCATAGAGCATACATTCAGCAAGCGTGGTTTTTCCAGCACCTGAGTGCCCAAGCAGGGCGATGTTTCTGATGCTTTTCGTGTGATAAACTTTCATAACCCTAGTTTTTGAATTAAGAATTGAAAATTAGGAATTGAAAATTTAATCATACATGTTAAGTAAAAGCCTAGTTCACTTATTGGCATGTTTTAATTCTTAATTTTCAATATGATAGGGTTTGATCGGGGTTTTGGGGTTTGGGGGTTTTGG
>CAYLSF010000584.1:0-5117 GCA_964385675.1 uncultured Saprospiraceae bacterium | reverse complement strand
TCTCATTTTATTTATACCACTTGACGCACACTCTTGATAAGGTTTTCAACTTTGAAGTGTGTATTCTCCAACTTAACTTTCTCTGAAAGGACTATAGAGAAGTTTAATAAGTTATTAACGGCAACAGATAAATCTCCAACAGATTCTTTTAAACCATCTAAATTCTCGCTCTGCCCTGTTCCGTCACTTTCTTCCATCAAATAGGTCAAGTTGACCAAAGAGGAAAGTGGGGTACGAATGTGGAAACTCATATCTTCCAAAATTTCTTCTTTTACTTTAGAAGAACGCTCCGAAAGATTTTTCTCTATAATTAACTGTTGCGAAACTTTTTGTTCTGTGATGTCCTGTATCGCACCGACCAATAAAATCTTTTCGGTAATATCATCGTAGAATATTTTAAGTTGATTAGCAATATGCTTAATTCTGCGACCATCTACAATGATACGATATTCTACTTTATGCAGTTGCCCATCTTTGATAACTTGCGAGAAAGCCTCTTCTACTATTTGACGATCTTCTATATGGACTAAACCTAAATAATCAGATAGGGTAGGGGAGATACTTTGTGGATGAAAACCAAAAATGCGATAGACTTCATCTGTCCATTTCATTTCATTGGTGACAATATCCATTTCCCAATTCCCAAAGTGAGCCATTTCTTGTGCCTCAATATAACGTTTCTCACTAATGGCTAGACTCTTAGCGTATTGCTCCAGTTTCAACTGTGTCTTATGCCGCTGTATGGAATATCGAATCACACGACCGAGTAGGTTATCATCAAACTGCCCTTTCACCAAGAAATCCTGTGCTCCTGCTTTTACAGATTGATTTCCAACTACTTCATCGTTAAGTCCTGTCATTACAATAACAGGAAGTTTCGGGAATTTATTTAGAAAATTTGTAAGGGTTTTAAAACCTTGACTATCAGGGAGAGATAAGTCCAAAAGGACTAAGTCAATGTTATTATCTTCCGCTAATTCAACCCCCTCATAAAATGTTTCAGCATGAAATAATTCATACTTGATACCCGCCTTTTTCATGTAGATACGCACTAGATTCGCATCTCCGAGGTTATCCTCGATGACAAGTATTTTTATTTTGATTTTTGTATTACCGTAACGTCTTTGTGTTGCCATAACTCACATTTCAAAAAAAACAATTATTAGAAAATGACTGAACGCTAAACCATTAAATTAGATTTGTCTATAAATTACAATAAAATGCGTAGATGTACGTATTAAGCGTAGTCAATAGATACGATACGTTTAATCTTTAAAGTCAAAAACTCATGTGTGTGATAATAATTAATAGTGCTATCCTTTATCTTATATAACTCAATTCTTAGTATAACAAATCTATCTCAGTCTTAATGGTAGTGATTGTGTTTGGAGAATTATCGAACCATTGTTGGTAAAATCGCAGTAGTTAACCAGAAATCTTCAATCTTTTGAATAACATCAAAAAACTTATCAAAATCAACTGGCTTATTGATATAACAATTTGCATGTAGATTATAACTCTTTAGAATATCTTGCTCAGCATTAGAAGTGGTCAAGACGACTACAGGAATACGTTTTAAATCATAATCCGTCTTAATCTCTTCTAATACCTCTCTACCATCTTTCTTTGGTAAATTTAAATCCAATAATATCAAATCTGGAATGGTAGCACTATGATATTCACCTTCTTTCTTCAAGTATTTAATAGCCTCTACCCCATCCATTACTACTGATAAATTAATGGTGAGCCTGCCTTCTTTGAAAGCTTCTTGAGTTAATCTAACATCACCAGGGTTATCCTCAATCAAAAGGATGTTTACAGGCCGTGTCTTTTTTACCATTTCTTTTAAAGTGTTGAAAATTAGCTATTTAACAAAAGTAGAACTCATAAAATTTAAAGGATGTTTGGTTATTAGTGTTATGGAAAACCTTCAAAATTTAGTCATATATTTAAAAAAAACTTTTGTCATTACACATTCAATTATAAAAGTACGATAGTCGTTTACCTTTTGTTACATCAAAGCGACTATAAATATAGGTATTTATTGATTTTGCTAGAAGGAACAATTTGTTTTTGATTTCATATCTTTTTGGTATGAATTCATAGAAGATGTTGTAGGTAACTTCCTTAATTTTACAACATAATGTAAGAAAGATTGTCTTACATATCTACTTTGAAAATGTTAACATATTATGATATTTACATTAGAAGAATTAAAGCAACAGTACAATACTTATGCTCAGGAAAATCCTTTTCAATATCAACCAAGTAATCTTTATGAACCAGTAGATTACATATTAAATATAGGAGGAAAGCGTTTAAGACCTGTGTTGGTATTATTAGGATGTAACCTGTTTTCTAAAGACATAGAAAAAGCATTACCAGCCGCTTATGCTATAGAGATATTTCATAATTTCTCATTGGTGCATGACGATATTATGGATGAAGCCCCACTAAGAAGAGGAAAAACAACGGTTCATAAAAAATGGGACATTAATACGGCTATTTTATCGGGGGATGTGATGTTGATTTATTCGTATGAATATTTACTAAAAAGTCCAATTAAAGATGTCACAAAGTTGGTGAAAGTATTTAATAAAATAGCCATTGGAGTATGTGAAGGTCAGCAATTTGATATGGACTTTGAGACGGCTGAGACTGTAACAATTGAAGAGTATTTGAAAATGATAGAACTCAAAACTTCTGTTCTTTTAGAAGGGGCATTTTCCATCGGTGCTTTAATTGGAGGGGCTTCTGAAGAGAATGCACATCATATCGGTCAATTTGGACGAAATATCGGAATTGCTTTCCAATTGCAAGATGACATCCTAGATACGTATGGTGATCCCGAAAAATTTGGTAAAAAAGTAGGGGGAGATATTGCTCAGAATAAGAAAACTTACCTCTATCTAAAAGCCTTAGAACTAGCAGATAAATCAACTTATACTCAACTGAAAAAGTTGTATAGTGATGAAAATAATTTGGAGGAAATGGATAAGATTGAGGGAGTCAAAGCTATTTTTAACCAATTGGAGATACCAAAATATGCGAGTCAAAAGAAAGCAGAATATATAGAAACGGCGTATAAACACTTAGCAGCAATAGATGTGCCCGATACACAAAAAGCTCAACTCAAAGCCTTTGCAAAATACTTAGTAGAAAGGGAAGTTTAAAAATTTGTGTTGAGGTGTTAATGTGTTAAAGTTATGTTGAATAACGTCAGCACATCAACACCTCAGTACATCAACACAACTTTACATCTTCCTCAATTCCTTCTTCAAAATTTTACCCGTCGCACTCATCGGTAAAGCATCCATAAATTCAATAACTCTTGGATATTTATAAGCCGCAATATTAGCTTTAGTGTAAGCTGTTAATGCTTCTGCCGTTACAGATTGACCTTCATTTAAGACCACACAAGCCTTGATTTCTTCCCCAAACTTTTCATCTGGAATACCGATTACCGCTACTAATGAAACTGCTTCATGCTTGATCATCACTTCTTCTACCTCTCTAGGATATACATTTAAGCCACCACGGATAATCATATCTTTTGTTCTATCTACGATATAAAAATATCCTTCTTCATCTTTGATTGCGACATCACCAGAGTGTAACCAACCGCCTGCAAGCGTTTTAGCATTGGCTTCTGGCTTATTGTAGTAGCCTTTCATTACATTGTGACCTCTATATAATAATTCTCCTTTTTCACCGACAGGAACTTCATTATCGTTTTCATCTACGATTTTTACCTCTACGCCCCAAACAGGTGTTCCAATACTACCTGGAATACGTTTTTGATCCAAGTGATTGAAGGTAACAACAGGAGAACCTTCTGACATTCCATAGCCTTCTAAAATTGGCACATCATAACGCTTCTCAAACTCCTCTAAAACCTGTACAGGTAAAGACGCCCCTCCAGAGAAACAAACCCTTAAGTTTTCATTGACATCTGATGGCTTGAAGGTATCACCATTATAATTTAATAAGCCCCAATACATAGTCGGTACACCTGCAAATAAGGTAACACTATGTTTCTTCATCAAGCCTAAGACTGCCTCTGCATCAAATCTTGGCAATAAGATATTAGAAACGCCTCTATAAATTCCCGCATTCATCAATACGGTCATTGCAAAAATGTGGAATAATGGCAATACGGTTAATACCGTATCTTGATTAGATAATTTTCCTAAATCAGCGGATAATACGGCATTTAACATCAAGCCCGAATGTGTTAATTCTGCTCCTTTTGGACGACCTGTTGTACCAGAAGTATAAATAATTACAGCCGTATCATCAGGGTTAGTCGCTACTGTCTCAAACTTAGGAGATTGACCATGCATCAACATTCCCATCGTTTTAGTACCTTCTATTGGTGATGGGTCGGTTGGTTTAGCCGTAATCATAAAGAAGTGCTCACATTGCGGAGCTTTTTGGAAACCTGCATAATTCTCTGTTCCCATTGGCAAGTCGGGCGTGCCCACAAAAGCAAAAATGGCTTTTGCCTCAGAATCTTTCAAGTGATACTCTACCTCTTCTCTTTTTAATAGTACACTTAATGGTACCACAACTGCCCCTGTTTTCAAAATACCAAAGTAAATCATTGGGAAATAGGGTAAGTTTAAGCAGTTTAAAGCGACTTTATCGCCTGGCTGAATCCCAATACTTTTAAGTCCATTTGCAATTTGGTTAGCGGCTCCATTGATTTGAGCGTAGTTCAACGCCGTATCCATAAAGGTAAATGCCGTACTTGTGGCATAACGTCTGGCACTATCTTCTAAAATGACGGATAGGTTTAGCATTTCTTAAATGTTTTATTTGATGTGATCAATTATTATTTGGAAATTTAATAAAAAACTCTTCAAAATGTTTGAAAATTGAAAATACTTGAAGTGTAAATTTAGGGATTTTAGTCTTAAAAGTTAGTCTGTAAAGGTAAGTTTTGGGTGATTCCATATTTGATTATAATGAAAGTTTTAGCATCATTTTAACATAAATTATTGGTTATAACTGTAACTAAACCAAATAAATTTAGTAGAAGCATGCAATCAATTTTTAACAACATTATAAATCTTTATAATATGAAAACATTTAAAGGTTATTCAAGAGAATTACGA
>CAYLSF010000583.1:0-5124 GCA_964385675.1 uncultured Saprospiraceae bacterium | reverse complement strand
ATTACAAAAAAGTTATTGAAATCACTAAAAAACGACGCTATACTTGTAGTATGAAACTAGAATAGCACAACAATAACAAGATAATTAAAACAGAATCTTATGAAAGGAATCCATCATATCACATTAAGTTTATTACTCTCTTTATTGAGTATTTCTACAGTAGTAGCACAAGTTACTGCGGTAGAAGATACTTATTTAACCTATTCCAATACTTCTACAACAGGAAATCTCTTCATAAACGATATTAATACAACTAATTTAGGGTTAACTTATGTTTCTTCTTCTAATTCTGTAAACGGTAATTTAAGTGTCAATACCTTTGGAGACTTTACTTACACCCCAAATCCTTCGACGAATAATCTAATTGATACTTTTTCTTATCATGTTTGTGAGGCTACTTTTACTTTTTGTGATACGGGACAAGTATATATCTATATTCAAAATACACCGATTCCTAATGATGATGTTTTTTCGATTCCAAGCAATAGTTCATCTGTTCAGAGTTTATTGAGCAATGATTTATATCCTACTCAAAGTTTCATACCTACAGGGACTAGCATAGGATTATATCAAAATTTACAGCCAGCTAATGGAACAGCACAAATAACACCTGACGGACTTTTATTCTATCAGCCAGATTCTATGTTTATTGGGACAGATATTTTTAAATATGAGTTATGTAACACTCAAGTTATAAATACAGTTTGCGATACGGCTACTATTATAATTAGTGTAGGGAATGTGCAAAGCACTCTAGTAGCAAATGATGATTATTTTTCTGGAGTAGCAAATACAACACTTACAGGTAACGTTTCTCTCAATGATATATCTAGCTTAGGCGGAATTTATAATACGACTCCGATATTATCTCCGACTAATGGTACGGTTGTGAGTTTACCAGATGGCTCTTTTTCATATAATCCGAATCCTAATTTTATAGGGCTTGACTCTTTTGTATATGAAGTTTGTGATTTGAGTTTAATATGTGAAACAGCCACCGCATATATCTTTATTACACCAGGAGGTGGTCAAATAGCAGTTGATGATTATTATTTTACTTCTCCTGCTAGTACATTAAATGCCAATATTTTAGTCAATGACATAGATACGATAGGGGGAGGATTAGCAACTAATGTTATTACTAATCAAACAAGTCTTTTTGGACAATATAGTGTAGCATCTAATGGAGATTTTATTTATGTGGCTCAACCAAATAGTATCAATGGATTTGATGTAATCGAATATGAAGTGTTTAGTATTGCAAACCCTTCTATAATTGATACAGGTATAATTTATATTTCTATATTAAATACATTGTCTGCTCAAGACGATCATGCTTTTACGTTAAAGGATCAATCCGTTACGATTGATATATTAGCAAATGATTTATTGACGTCAATTGGAGGAAGTCCTTTGATTACTTCAGTCAATATTTCAACACCACCTCAAAATGGTACAGCAGTTTTAGATATTAATAATGACGTAGTTTATACACCAAATCTTGGTTTTGTTGGTAGTGATAATTTTGCTTATACGATATGTGATTCTACAGGAAATTGTGATGTTGGATTGGTAACTATAGATGTGGTAGATCCTGCTTTTAATCAAGGAACAACCGTTATTGAGGTGGCATTAGGGGCTTCTGCAGTCGTTCAATTACCATCATTTCCTATACCTTTTGCTTATTTCTGTGATAGTTTAAGTAACGCAACTATTCAATTTAACTTATCAGGTTTTGATTCTATTGTAACGGTTATACCTACAACTTACGGTACAGATACAACTTGTCTCGGAATGATTGATGGTAGTATCCATACCCTCATTGTAAATGTAGTACAAGGTGTTTGGCCTGGAGATACAGATACTTCAGCATTGGTTAATAATTTCGATTTATTAAATATTGGAATTGCCTACAGTGCAACAGGGCCGAGCCGAGCAAATCCTTCTATCGTTTGGGATGGTTATGTCACATCAGATTGGTCTCAATCTACACTGGGGAGTCAAGTCAATTATAAACATATAGATACAGATGGAAATGGTGTGATTGATGCCAATGATACGTTAGCTATCAGTCAAAATTGGGGGCAATTTTATGCAAAAGGTGGAGGAGGACGTAGTGGTACAATTCCTTTATACTTAGATACCGACTCTGTTGTATTTAATGGAAATGTAGCTTCTGTTCCAATTATTTTAGGCTCTACTGCTGACCCTGCTTTAGATTGTTATGGCGTTGCCTTTACGATTCAATATGATCAAAACTTAGTGAATGATAGTTTAGCTACTTACGTAGATTTCAGTAATTCATGGATAAATGGAGTGGGACAAAATACGCTTTCTATCCAAAAGAAATTTGTAAATAGTGGAGAATTGGAGGTGGCTATTACGCGTACAGATGGAAATAATATAAGTGGATATGGGGAGATTGGGAAAATGTCGTTTGTTGTTATTGATGATATTATGAGGAGTAGTAATGTTGATTTCGACTTTACCATAAAAGACACTAAAGGTATTAGTTATGATGAATCTGAACTGGATTTAGATGGGCAAACTTCTACCATTACGATAGATACGTCGAGTGTTTCTACTCGTAAGGTCGAGCCAATATCCAATATTGCGATTTATCCGAATCCTACTAGTGAGCAATTGTATGTAGCATCAGATAACGAGTTAATTCAATCTATTGAAATCTACAATGTAGAAGGACAATTATTACAACGATTAAATATGAATCAGCAAAATTATATACTAAAAGTAGCCAACTTTGCTCAAGGTGTTTACGTCGTTCATATTAGAACCTTATCAGATAGGATTATACAACGATTTGTAAAATTCTAAACAACTGAAAATCAACTAAAAAATATTCTCTAGAAATTACCTTTGGCAACAATCAATTTTTAAACAATTATTTTGTCAACTAAAAAAACTAATTACAAGTATGAAAAAGATGCGTTTTATTTTATTGGGCTTACTACTGAGTTTAGCCACATTTTCCCTTCAAGCACAAGTCGGTATAATAGGCTTTGTTGCAGATTCTAATGGAAATGGAGTGTCAGGAATTACCGTAGATGTATTTAACCCTATGTTAGGAATGCCTGGACCTGTAACCTCTTTAATAACTGATCAATCAGGAAGTTTCTTCTTTGTAGATTCTACAGCAGCGAGTCAAGGAACACTTGATTTTCAAATCATGGATTGTGATTCTACCTATATCACTCAAAGCGTAACATGGTCTCCAAACATTCCTACTCCGGTCGTTGCATTTGTATATTGTGCCAGTAATCCTATATCAAATTGTGCTGCAACGATTACGGCTAGTGTACCTTCTGCTACAAACGCAGTTAATTTTACTTCTTCCGTAACGGGTATGACACCTATCCTTTATGCTTGGGATTTTGGAGATGGAAACATAAGTACAGTAGCTAATCCTACCCATACTTATGCTACAGGAGGAACTTATCATGTTAATTTATTAGCAACTGATTCTTCTTGTGTTGCGATAGCGACTACTACTGTTGTGATTCAAGGTGGTGGCGGTGGAAATAACTGTAGTGCTCAGTTTGTTTATTTTCCAACGCCAAATCCTGCTAACCCTTTGACGCTTGGTTTTGCAACGAATACAATTGGAGGTAATTATTCTTATTTCTGGGATTTTGGAGATAGTACAGGTACTTCTACTAGTCAAAGTCCTACTTATACTTATGGAGCGGCAGGTAGCTACTATGTCTGCTTAACGGTTACAGATAATGCTACAGGATGTACAGATACACAATGTCAAATCGTTACTGTATTTGGGGGTGGTTCTACTTGTGGCGTAACAGCGTCTGCTACTCAATCTGCCTTAGGTGCATACAGTTTCTCAGCTACTGCTACAGGAACAGCTCCTTTTATTTATGGTTGGGATTTTGGAGATGGAAACTTTGATTCTACTAGTAATGGAACGATTACACATACTTATGCTTTTAATGGTACTTATCACGCTTGTGTGTTTGTATATGACGCTACGGGGTGTGTTGCTACAGAATGTATCGCCGTTACCGTTACTAATGGAAATCCACAGCCGAATCAGATTGATGGTTTTATTATCGTAGATAGTTTACAATTTACAATTCCAACGGATGTCGAAGTATATCTAATTGAGCATGATTCAGTTGCAGGAACATTGACAGCAATTGATACCGTTTTGGCACAACAAGGATTCTTCTCTTTTGGTAATGTCCCAACAGGTCAGTACTTGGTAAAAGCAGCATTATTACCTTCTGATCCAAATTATAGTACATTTATGCCTACTTATAGTTTGAGTTCAATGATGTGGTCAGGTGCAGATTATATTGATGTTAATCCAAACATGCCGTTTGGTTTTGCTCCAGTTTTAATGGTAGCTGGTAGTAATCCTGGCGGTCCAGGTTTCATCGGTGGATTGATTTCTAATGGAGCGAATTTTGGTGGCGGACCAAGTATTTTAATAGAAAGCGGTTCTGGAGAACCATATCCTGGAGCGTCAGTCTTATTATTAGATGCTAATGATAATCCTGTAGCACACACTGTATCTGGAGATGACGGTACTTTTGCTTTCAATAACTTACCTTATGGAACATACAAAGTTCACGTAGAAGAAATTGGTAAAATTTCTTTTGATATCATGGTAACAATTGATGCGAATAATCCATCACATAGTGGAGCAAACTTCGATATTAATACTTCAAATGTAACGGTTACTTCTGTATATGAAATTAAAGCAGTAGAGGAATTTAAAGTATTCCCGAATCCTGCAACAGATAGAATCAATGTACAAGTAGAATTAAAAGAAAATGCAGATTTACAAATGAGATTGACCAACTTAACTGGTCAAGTCGTTCAAGAACAAAATGTACAATTTATAACAGGTGAGAATACGATGAATGTAGATATTCAAGAATTGCCTAGAGGTGTATATTTCTTGAGCTTCCAATCAGGCACCCAAATGATGACTTATAGAGTCATTAAACAATAAAGATGGTTAAAATTGACAAATTTATCTATGTAGGGTTTCGCATTTGCGAAACCCTTTTTCTTTTTAAATACCTCAGGTAGAATTGATCAACTGAAATTGCTCTATCATTAAATCAATATTAAAAATGACTTTTA
>CAYLSF010000582.1:0-5127 GCA_964385675.1 uncultured Saprospiraceae bacterium | reverse complement strand
ATTTTACTTTCTGTGAATAAAGGTAAGAGGTGTAGAAAACAAATTCTAGCGTTGTTGAATAATATATGAGGATAAGACTAGAAAGTGTTATAAAATGTCCAACATAAACCATTTTGGGGTTTACATTATTATGACAAATATAGACTTTTTTTATAAATAACAAAGATTCGATAGATATGAAAACCCGAAAGCCACTTTTCAGAATCGAAAAGTGGCTTTTAAATTAAATATTTTATGAATTATAAGTCAACGAAAATAGTAACGGTATCATTCAAAACGATACCATCATCTGTTTGCCATTCAAAGTAGAATTCATATTCACCTGGAGGAATATCAAATTCTTGTGTCTCTATTTTGATAGTAATTCTATTTTCAAAATTTAATTGTGTGGGAAAGTCTAATCTCTCTTGTACCTCTGGAATATTTAGTAAGTTAGTATCTGGAGTGACGACTAACCCACCGATAGATATGGTTTTATTAACCTTCAAAACACTATTTTCTGGAACAATAGTATTTAAAACTATAAATTCTTCATCACAGTTTGCCTTAGCAGTATTGATGAAACCTAAGGAGGTGAAAAAATTTTCAGTTCTCTTTTTTTTCAAAGCCGCAATATCTACTTCAGTAGTAATCTCAAAGCCTAAATTATCTTTTAAAGTGTCTGTATAAACAACAGCGGAAGAACCTGTACTATTCTCCCAAGAAATAGCCTGTATTTCAACACCACTTAGATAATAGTAAACTGGAGGTGGACAAGTAAAAGCCATAAAACAAGATTGTAAAAATCCTAAACTAATAACCACTCCATAAGCAATAAATGCTTTTGTATATTTTCCCATTAATTATTGTTGTTGTAAAAATTGAATCAAATAAAATTGAATTTAAATTTAAGAAGGTTTAGTGCATCTGCGTGTAAAGATAACGACTGAGTTATATTTTTGATGCCTATTACATTAGCTATTGTTTAAACATTAAAATTAAGAGGTCGTGCTATACGGGTTATAACCAAACTTTTGGTCTTATCAAATGCTAGCATTTAAAGCCCTAATAGTAAAGATTTACTTAAAAAAGTTGCCTAGTCTCTTATTTACTAAAAATAATTGACTTTGCAGTAGAAGAATCGATGACAGGTATGACATGAAAAGTTGCAAAATCTTTCCAATGAGCTATCCATTCATGGAGTAATGCTAAGGATTCACTTTCCATAATTTGATAACAAATCGTTACATCTTCGTTTATCCAACTATTGATATAGGTTACGCCGTTTGGAAGTAAGCATCCTTCTTACTCAAATTTTTCATAAAGCGCTTTAATTTTTTTCGGATAAAATCGCTCAATTATGAGATAGGTCATATTATCTAGAATGTTAAAAATTATGCTATTCAAATTAAAGGATAAGAACGGCTTATTGAAATCAATAGCTGCTTAAATATTATGAATTCAAATTTTTAAAATTTGGTTTTCTATACTAGAAATTGGATATTAAAAGTTTTTATAGAGCTTCAACTAGTGCGACTAGTCCAAAATGACTGACAGTTTTTAATTCTCTAAAGTTTTATTTTTCAATGCTTAAAACTATCATTAAATTGAGACTTTGACCACTAGATTTATAAAATCTTTGTAACCTAAATTTTAAACCGATGAAATTACAATCATTAGTTTCTTGTATATCCTTAATCCTATTTTTTGGCGTTTACACTCCTATTTTTACACAATCCAATTATTTCCAAAACTATACTTTTGGCGAAGCAGATACTTTAAGAGGGGCTTTGAGAGCAGAACGAACATGTTTTGATGTGACGCATTATGGACTAAATATCGAGGTGAATCCATCAACTCGTTCCATAGAAGGATATGTGAAAATGACATATGAAATTTTGGAGGACTTTAAAACGCTTCAAGTAGATTTATATGAAAATATGGAAATTGTGAGGATTTTGCATAAACGAGATTTACTGAAGTTTAGAAGAGTGCATGATGCCGTATTTGTTGATTTTGAAGAAACGCAACTAAAGGGAAAAACAGATAACATAAAAATATTTTATAAAGGAAAACCAACCGTAGCTAGAAATCCACCCTGGGATGGAGGATTTGTGTGGTCAAAAGATGGGCAAGGAAAACACTGGATAGGGGTAGCTTGTGAAGGAGATGGTGCGAGTCTTTGGTGGCCCAATAAGGATCACTTATCCGACGAACCTGATAGTGTACTGATACAAGTCACAGTACCTGCTGGATTGACTTGTGTTGCTAATGGAAATCTACGAAAAATGGAAAAAATAGGGGAGAATAAAATGCGTTTTGATTGGGCAGTTACTTACCCTATTAATAATTATAATGTGAGTGTGAATATTGCAGATTATGCGAATTTTAAAGAAGCTTATACAGCACAGGATGGCGAGAAACTAGAGTTAGACTATTATGTATTAAAAGCCAATTTAGAAAAAGCTAAAAAGCAATTTAAAGAGGTCCATTTAACCTTAGAAGCGTTTGAACACTTCTTTGGTAAATATCCATTTTGGAATGATGGTTTTGGTATGGTGGAAACGCCATATTTAGGTATGGAACATCAAGGGGTTATCGCCTATGGTAATAAATATATGAGAGGCTATTTAGGTGGTCTTCTACCCCGTGGAATTGATTTTGATTACATCATTGTACACGAGACGGGGCACGAGTATTTTGGAAATAGCATCAGTGCCAACGACATTGCTGAAATGTGGATACATGAGTCCTTCACCACTTATATGGAAGCCCTATTCGTAGAGTATAAATATAGCTATAAAGAAGCTGTTCGTTATTTAAAATCTCAGCGGTATTTTATTCGCAATAGAGAACCCATTGTAGGGCCTTTGAATGTCAACTTTGATGACTGGAAGGGGAGTGATCATTATTATAAAGGAGCTTGGATATTGCACACCTTACGACATGCTATTGGAGATGATGAAAAATGGTGGTCGATACTTAAATCTTTTCATGAAGACAATCGAATTAAAAATCTAAAAACGGAGGATTTTATTAACCACTTAAATAAGCACACTGGAAAAGATTATGCGCCAATTCTTACACAATATTTATATTATCCGAGTGTGCCAAAATTGATGTATAAAATTAAGCAAAAGGGCAAGAAGCTAAAGGTGAAATATAAATGGAATACGCAAGTGAAAGATTTTGACATGCCTGTGCAAGTTGGTGTAAAAGGAAATTATAAAACAATTCAGCCTTCTACTAAGGAATGGAAAACCATTACCTTAAAAGATATAGCCAAAGAAGACTTTAGAGTGGCAAAAGAGTATTTTTTAGTAGATGCTGTCTTGGCAAAGTAAGATAATAGTTGTATCTTTGGCATAAAGAAAATTAAAGAAACCACTTTTATGTGCAAGCCTTGAATCTACATTTAGATTCAAGGTTTTTTATTTTGGTGATTCCCTTGTAAACACTTACATTTGAAAAAAGAAATTAAGTCATTTGGCTTAATTCCTAATTCAGACCCCCAATCATTCCGTACAGTAGTCGGAAGAGGGGTGAAAATTCCTAATTAATTATAATGAGACTAATCTTTTTTGTAACTGTTGTTAGCTTACTCTTTTTATTTCAAAGTTGTCAAAATGATGTGCCTGTATCCGATAAGCCGCTTGGCGTTGAGTGGAATTTGATAGAAAATACATTGAATGATAAAACTCGCAAGAAAGCTAGTTTTACGATAACAAATTATCAAAAAACGCCCTTAACGAATAAAGGTTGGACGATTTATTTTACAGCAGTTTGTACAGGAAGAGCAGATACGGTGTATAGTGATATTGCGAAAATAGAACAGATTAGTGGGGATTATTTCAAAATTACACCAACCGAAAATTTTCCAATCTTAACCAGGAATAAATCCGTAACAATTACCTACGAAGAAGACGCTTGGTGTATCAAATATACAGCTTCTCCAATGGGTTTTTATGTCGTATTTGAAGACGAAGATGGTACGGAACAAGAACCGATTGCGATAGAAAACACGAATCACATACCAATGGATCAGCTTCAACGAAGCCCTACAGATAAATATCCTATTCCTACACCGGCTTATGTGTTTGAAGAAAATAGTCAATTAACGACTTTAAAAGATAAAGATCTATCGCCAATCATTCCAACACCAATTAAATTTACAAGACTAGAAGAAACTTTTCAATTTGGTACAGACTATACGATTTATTATCAAAAAGGATTAGAAAATGAAGCGAATTTTCTATCTACTGCTTTTGAGGCTGTATTAGAAGGTAATTTTAAAATGGTGGAAAGTAATGATCCATCAGATGTGGAGAAAGCCATTATTTTACAGCTTGATCCGAAATTGGATAATGAGGAGGCCTATTACATTTCAGCTAATCAGAATATAGAGATAGAGGGAGGGGATAAAGTCGGCGTATTTTATGGAATTCAAAGTTTATTGTCAGCTATGCCGACTACTGCTTTTGGTGAAAAACAAAAAGCCATTGAGGTTTCTGCTTTTGAAGTAGAAGATGCCCCTCGTTTTGAATACAGAGGGATGCACTTAGATGTAGCTCGTAATTTCTTTTCAAAGGAATCGGTTTTGAAGCTATTGGATTTAATGGCGTTCTATAAGTTAAATAAGTTTCATTTTCACTTAACAGATGATGAAGGCTGGCGAATTGAAATTTCAGACATTCCAGAATTAACAGAAATCGGTGGGCAAAGAGGACATACCAAAGACGAAAAAGATAAGCTAAGACCTGCTTATGGTTCGGGACCTACGGGCGATACACACGGAAGCGGTTATTTTACACAAGCAGATTTTATTGAAATTATCAAATATGCACAACAGCGTCATATCGAGGTGATTCCAGAAATTGATATGCCAGGGCATGCACGTGCAGCTATCAAGTCGATGGAAGCTTATGAAGCACGTCTGCGAGAAGCAGGGAGCGAAAACCCTGACTTTTTCTCCTTACATGATCCAAATGATGAATCTGAGTACCTATCTATTCAGTCCTATCCTGATAATGTAATTTGCGTTTGCCAACAATCTACCTATAACTTTTTAGAAAAAGTTGTAGACGATATTATTGTCATGTTTGAAACGGCGAATGTACCTTTAAATACGATACACATTGGAGGGGATGA
>CAYLSF010000581.1:0-5127 GCA_964385675.1 uncultured Saprospiraceae bacterium | reverse complement strand
TTAATTCCGATAATCAGAAATATAAATAAACTTTTGAAACAGTGTAATAGGCACAAATAAACTTAATATTTTTATAAAATGAAAATTACGAAACTTATCCGATTTGATTGGGCGATCAAACGATTGCTTCGTCATAAAGCGAGTTTCGATATTTTAGAAGGATTTTTAAGTGTACTTCTAAAAGAGAATATCAAAATTCGTCAGATATTGGATAGTGAAAGTAATAAAGAATCGGAAGATGATAAGCACAATAGAGTTGATATTTTAGTAGAAGATAGCAAAGGTGAATTGATCATTATTGAAGTACAAAATAGTAAGGAATACGATTGTTTTCATAGAATTTTATATGGTACTTCGAAGGTGATTACAGAACATATAAGCGAAGAAGAAGCCTATGCTGCTGTTAAAAAAGTTATCTCAATCACAATCGCTTACTTTGATTTAGGACAAGGACAAGATTATGTTTATCATGGAACTAATGTTTTTAAAGGAATTCACAAGGGAGATACTTTAAACCTAGCAACTCGCCAAAAAGAACTCTACGAAAAAGAAGCAGTATATCAGATATTTCCAGAATATTGGTTATTAAAAGTTGGAAAATTTGATAATACCATTCAAGGTAAACTTGATGAATGGATTTACTTTTTAAAGAATGGGGAAATACAAGAATCATTTACCGCAAAAGGATTAAATGAAGCAAAAGAACGTTTAAATGAAATGCAACTTTCGGAAGATGAAAGAAAAGCTTACAAAAGATATTTGGCTAGATTGAGAGATATTGCTAGTGAGAATCATACAAAATTAGCAGATACCCAATTGTTGATAGAAAAAGCAGTAGAAAGGGCTGAAAAATCAATAACCGAAAAAAGTATCATCAAGGCATTAAAAAGAGGAAAATTGACCCTATCAGAAATCGCCGAGGACTTTGAAGTCTCGTTAGTATATGTCCAACAAATCAAAGATAGTCTTTCAAATACCTAATTGCAACCTGCTCGATTCCTACCTTCTAAAATCTAAATAATCCTATCTTTACACCACAAAAATCAACACAAAGTGTCTTTTTTACACTAAGGTTTTTATCTTTGCAAAAAAATTGTCTATGCAACATATAAGTCGCTTTACCGATTACGATATTCACTTATTCAAAGAAGGGAATCACACCAAGTTATATGATAAATTGGGGAGTCATGAGATGGAAGTTGATGGTGTAGAAGGCACATACTTTGCCGTGTGGGCACCTAATGCTCAAGATGTTAGTGTAATTGGGGATTTTAATGGTTGGAATAAACAGTCTAACCCTTTGAAGATTCGTTGGGATGCTTCAGGTATATGGGAAGGTTTTATTCCGAAAGTGGGTAGAGGTACAGTTTATAAATATGCTATACTGCCGAATCATAGCGATCAATATTTAGAAAAAAGTGACTTATTCGCTCGTCGATGGGAAATACCACCTCGAACGGCTTCTATCGTTTGGGATACTTACTACGAGTGGAAAGATGAAGTATGGATGCAAAAGCGTTTGGCTGACGCAGGCAAGCCTAAACCTCAATCTGTTTATGAGGTTCATTTAGGGTCTTGGAAACGTAAATCTGCGGCAGAAGATGATTGGTTTTCTTATGCGGAATTAGTTGATCATCTTGTTCCTTATGTAAAGGAAATGGGTTTTACACATGTAGAGTTACTCCCCATTATGGAACATCCTTTTTATGGTTCATGGGGTTATCAAACATTGGGCTATTTTGCAGCATCAAGTCGCTATGGTTCGCCAGAAGATTTAATGCTACTCATTGAGGCTTTTCATAAAGAGGGTATTGGTGTTATCTTGGATTGGGTGCCTTCTCATTTTCCAGAAGATGCACATGGTCTAGCTCGATATGATGGTACAGCATTATATGAACATGAAGATCCCCGCTTGGGCTATCATCCTGATTGGAAATCGTTGATTTTTAATTATGGTAGAAATGAAGTTCGTTCCTTTTTAATAAGTAGTGCTATGTTTTGGCTTGATAGATACCATATTGACGGTATCAGAGTGGATGCAGTAGCTTCTATGTTATATTTAGATTATAGTAGAAAAGAAGGAGAATGGATTCCCAATAAGTATGGTGGAAATGAAAATTTAGACGCTATTCATTTTTTGAAATCTTTAAATGAAGCGGTGTATAAAGAATTTCCAGATGTAGATATGGTAGCAGAGGAATCTACATCTTGGCCTGGTGTATCTCGTCCAACTTATATGGATGGATTAGGATTTGGTCAAAAATGGATGATGGGATGGATGCATGATACGTTAAAGTATTTACAACAAGACACGATTTACCGAGGCTATCATCAAGATCAAATCACTTTTAGTTTGACTTATGCCTTCTCAGAAAACTTTATGCTCCCACTTTCTCATGATGAAGTGGTACATGGAAAAGGTTCGTTGATCAGTCGTATGCCAGGTGATAATTGGAAGCAGTTTGCCAATATGCGATTACTCTATGGTTATATGTTTACGCATCCTGGCTCACAGTTGATATTTATGGGGGGAGAGTTTGGTCAGTTAGGCGAATGGAAACATACACGCAGTTTGGATTGGCACTTGCTAGACCAAGAACCGCATCAAAAATTAAAAAATTGGTTGGCTGCTTTAAATGATTATTATAAAGCTCGTCCTGCCTTATATCAATATGGCTTTCAGCAACGGGGATTTGAATGGGTGGCTTATAATGATTCTCAAAATAGCGTTATCATTTACTTAAGAAAAGGAGATGACGAACACAAAACACAATTGGTTGTTTGCCATTTTACACCAACAGTCATTCATGATTATCAAATTGGTGTGCCAGAAGCTGGAACATGGAAAGAGGTTTTGAATAGCGATAATTTAGCTTGGGGTGGTAGTGATGTTTTAAATATAGAACCTATTGAGACCGTTGACGGAGCGTTTCATGGTCAAGAACAATCTATTAAAATTACCATTGCACCATTAGCGATTCAGTGTTTTGAAATTGTTACAAAATAATCGTAAATTAACTGAATAATATTTAATTATGGCATATTCAGATTTTACGGCAAAACAATTAATAGATCGCTTTAATGTACGATTTACGGCTGATAGTATATTAGGAAAAGTACAACCTATAGAACCAAGTGATTGGTTAAAAACAACTATAAAAATTGGTCAAAAAGTAGGTTTCAGTAGTGAAAAGTCAAGGTCAGAACGTTTAGTAAGTCCCGTACTTTTAGAATTGAGTCAGCGAAATAATAATGTTTTCACGGTTTATTCTGGAGAGTTACTCAATGCTGATGATAAAAATGGTTTGAATGGAGAGTGCGATTTTATGTTATCATTTAGTAAAATCATAGAATTTGTAACTGCTCCTATATTTTGTATTACTGAAGCTAAAAAACAAAATATCGAACAAGGTATTATTCAATGTGCGGCTCAATTGATAGGAGCAAAGAAGTTTAATGAAAATGAAGATAAGTCTCTTAAAACGATATACGGTTGTTCCACAACAGGAATTGAATGGAGTTTTTTAAAATTAGAAAATGACGTTATCACAATTGATAGGCAACGATTTTACATTACTAATTTACCTTCTTTATTAGGGGCATTACAGTATATTATTGATACCTCTGAGAAATAATTAAGGTTTCAGATTTCGGACTATATAGCCTGAAACCTGAAACCTTTATAGTAGCAAAACTGATTATATGAAGTTAATTACCTCACTCCCAATGCCTCATCTAGCACAGGGTTTGGTTCATACTGCAAAATAATCCGGTTTCGATTCCAAATTCTACTCCAAAGGCTCGGTTTCGTAATGGTTAAATCATTTTTAGCTTCACTTTTGTAGCCCTCATATTTGTTAATTTCTCTTATCCAAACCATCACTTCTGCTCCTTCATCAAATATAAATGGTTTTCCATTATTAGCTAATAAGGGTAAAATGATATTTCTATCCTTGAAGTAAATTTTTGCTTTCAAATCACTTTGTTGCTCAATGATTTTAGGAATCTTAACCAGTAAAGGAAAATCCTTACCCGTCATACAAGGTTTATCAAAATTAATCCAACCCATTATATTACTTAAGCCCCGTCTATTACCTTGTGTCAAGTAGGTTTGCTCGATTTCCGATTTTTTCCATCGTAAACCATTAGATTGCTCAACACCATTGTAAATATTGACATCTGCTTCACCAACATAGGATGGTACTTCAAAACCAATGACTTCCCCTTCTTTTAAATCTAACGGTTGCCCTTGCCCTTCTATATAGGCAGTAAGTTCAATCATACCATACGATTCTAAAGGCTGACCATCCGTTGTAATGGTATAAAGATCTTTTTTCAGCATCGTTTCTTTATCAACTGCTTCTTGTAATTCTAATCGAATGAGTGTCTCTTCTCCACAATTCACCGCAAAGGAGTTAGCTTTTACAAAAACTTTTGTACCGTCTTTACCAATCAAAACGGTGTCTTGATGACAGTAAAAATGAAAATGATTCGGCTTTGGAGTGAGTTGAGCAAAAGGAGAAATCTTTTTGGGTGCAGAAGGTTTGGCCTTTTTAACGATTTCAATAACCTTTTTTTGGGGTTTAGGTTGTGCTACAATTTTCTCAGGAACTTGCCAAACTGCGGTGACTCGTCGATTCTTCTGGCGATTTTCATTCGTTGAATTTTCTACTAATGGTTTGGACTCTCCAAAAGGTTTTAAAATCAATTGCTTTGCATCAATACCACGATTAAGTAGATAATCTGCAACCGCTTCTACTCTCTTTAGCGATAATTGCTGATTGTAAGCATTTGAGCCAAAATTATCGGTATGTCCATGTAAGGTAAGCGTAGCAGATGGATAGTTTTTTAAAAAATTGACCATTTCTTCCAAATCTACTTTCGCTGCTTCTATAATTGTCGATTTGTCAAAATCAAATAGAAGGGTTTTATGAACCGTTTGCTGTGCATATAAGCATACACACCATAGACTTAGGCATAAGCCGAGTACTGTTTGTTTCATTGTGTTTGTTTTTATGAATAAATATTGAGTCGTAACTCGTAGTTTGTTTCTTTAGCAAAACGGGTGGGGTTGAGAAAAGTGACATAAATGAATAAATTTTTGAAAAGAGCGGTAACCTTTTTCAA